>JAAUYS010000101.1 GCA_014804995.1 Clostridia bacterium | reverse complement strand
TCAACCTTCTTTTGGTCTTTCTTGTTGAGCTTTACTTCCTTAGAAAAAATGGAGTGGGGTTTGCCCATATGGGAGCAGAGGGTAACCTTTGCTCCGGCGTCAAGTAAATATTTAATGGTAGGCAACGCGCCCATAATTCTGTTTTCATCGGTAATTACGCCGTCCTTCATAGGTACGTTGAAATCACAGCGTACAAGGACGTTTTTGCCTTCCAAATCTTTCAAATCCTTAACGGACATCTTGTTCATTGTTTTTAAACTCCTTAAATATTAAATATTTTTTTACTTAAATATTATAGAATAACAGGTAAAAAATGTCAACGGAATTTATGCGGTAATTAAACTTAAAAACTTAAGTTTAATTATAAAAACCGTCTTTAAAAATTATCCGCCAAAATATTGTAACGCCCGCCGTTTTGTGGTATAATTATATTTGAATTGACTTTTAAGAGGGTACAAAATGAGAATTTGCGTAGCGGGCTTAGGCATTATCGGCGGGTCAATCTGTATGGCTTTAAAGCGTGCGGGTTACTCGGTCGACGGGTGGAACCGTTCACCGTTGCCACCCACATATGCCTTAAATAACGGCATTATCGACGGCATTGCAGAGAGCTTTGATAAGTACGATACGGTGTTTGTAGCCCTGCCACCCAAGGCAACTGAGGAGTTTTTGGACAAAACTTCCTTTAAAAAGGGCGCAACGGTAACCGATATTTGCGGTGTAAAAAAACCGATAGAGGCGGTAATATGTGCCAAATACCGCAATTTTAACTACGTAGGATGCCACCCTATGGCGGGTAAAGAGGTGTCTGGTATAGAAAACGCCTGTGCGGACCTTTTCGACAACGCAAGTATGGTCATAACAAAAAACGCCCAAACGGACGAGGGCGCTTTAAACGTTATTCGTGAACTCACAAAAGCTATGGGCTTTAAATACATCGTGGAATGCTCCGCGGAAATTCACGACAGAAAAATTGCCTACACGTCCCAGCTTGCGCACGTTCTTTCAAACGCCTACGTAAAGGACGGGGAAATCGACTGTTGCGTAGGTTTTACCGGCGGTAGTTTTCAGGATATGACTAGAATAGCCGGCGTAGACGAAAAAATGTGGGCATCCCTGTACCTTGAAAATTCCGAAAACATAACCCGCAAAATAACCTCTTTAATAGCTTCACTGGCGGAAATTAAGGACGCTATAGCCGAAGGCGACGAGCAAAAACTTGTAAAAATTCTTGCCGTAGGCCGTGAACTTTTTGAAAAAAGTAAAAAAATAGAGGCTAATGACGATATTTTCGTACAAAAATTGAAGTAATTTTTTAAAAATTGTGTTATAATGTAATAAATTCGGAGAAATGTTATGAAATGCAAAATTACTTTGGATAACGGCAAGCCCGAAGGACGCTTTAACGCCAAGGGTGAGTTAAATTTCGGCTGGGACGGGTTTTCTATTATTTACGAACTCGACGGCGACAAATGTCTTTTAACTTATGCCAAAGGCATAATCGTGCAGGAGCGCAGGGGTTCTGTGCCTATGGTAATGCGCTTTAAAATGGGTGAACAGACCGTCTGCACCCTCGGTTTGGGCGGTAGAGAAGGCAGTTTCCCCCTGTACACCAACAAAATAGAAATTAAGAACGACGACAAGTCTGTTGAGGTTATGCTCAATTACACCTGTGCGGGTGAAAACGTAACGCTTAACATAACGGCAAAAGCATAAGGAGAAATTATGATAATCAAATATCTCGGTCATTCTTGCTTTAAATTGACCGAAAGTACGGGTACGTCCGTAGTCTGCGACCCGTATTCGGAAAAAATCGTAGGGTACGCTATGCCTAAAGTTACTGCAGACGCGGTAACCGTATCGCATCACCACAACGACCACGACTTTATCGAAAACGTTGAGGGCAACCCCATTGTAATAGACAAAGAGGACAGCTATGACCTGCCCGGGGTTGAAATCAACTCGGTTAAGAGCTTCCACGACGCAAGCCGTGGCAAAAAACGCGGTGAAAACGTCATTTTTAAGTTCAGAATGGACGGAATTGACGTTTGCCATCTCGGTGATTTAGGTGAAGCTTGCTCGCCCGACCTTATTGAAACGATTTTGCCCGTAAACGTTCTGTTAATTCCCGTTGGCGGAACTTACACCATAGACGCGGAAATGGCAAAGGAATATGTAGACAGGATAATGCCCGATATAGTAATTCCTATGCACTACCGCACAAAGGACTGCAAAATGGACGAAATCGACAAAGTTGACGAGTTTTTGAACCTTTTTGACGGTGAAATTATAGAAGAAACGGACGAAAGCGTTTTGGAACTTTCAAGAAGCGATTTGGGTGAAGAAACGAAGATAATCGTACTCAGGAGAGCGTAATGCACGGCAACGATATGCTTGAAAGCATTTTAAACCGCCTTAATAATCTGACCATACACGAAGTCCGTCAGGTCGCGCGCGAAGTAAAAGCGCACGTAACAAGCGGACAAAAAGGACAGATTATAGAGGCAGTTTTAAGCATAGCCAAGGCGGAAGTAGAGCCTGCCCCTGCAACTAACAGGGGCGCGCCGCCCAAGTCGGACAAGTATGACGAACAGCTTGTGTCCGACATTTTTGCTTGCAGAGAATTTTTTACCGCGCAGAAATCAGGTGGCAACGTACACAACAAAACCGCCGTTTACGACAGCGCGTACGAAGCGCTTTTAAACTCCGATAAAGAGTACTGCGGTTATTTGGATAAGCAAGAGGATGTCTATTATCTCTACGGCAAAGAGAGGGTGTACGTATCGGAAGTTTTGGTTGAAAGGCACTCTCTTCGCTTAGGTGATAAAATTTGCGGTAAGGGCAGAAAGAAACACCCCGCCGACGTTGCCGGGCTTTACGAGGTTACTTCGGTAAACGGACTGTCTACGGACGAGGCAAAGGGCAGAAAGGACTTTTCCTCGCTCACAAGAATTTATCCTGAAAAACGCGTAAAAACCTACGACGGTACGGATATTTCTTTAAAAATTATAGATATGTTTTCGCCCGTAGCTTTGGGGCAAAGGGCATTCATTTCAGCCCCTGCAAACTGCGGTAAAACTTCCCTCTTAAAATTGATTGCCCACGGGATATGTGCCAATTACGAGGGTTTAGCGGTAATAATTCTGCTTGTCGGCGCGCGTCCCGAAGAGATAACCGACTTTAAAAATTCGGGTGTAAAAAGCGAACTTTTTTATACCACGTTTGATATGTCTGACGAAAGTCATTTATCTTGCGCTACGGTTGCTTTCAACTACGCACAACGCCTTGCGGAACTCAATAAAAACGTAATAATTCTTGCCGACGGGTTGTACGACAGCTTGCCTTACGAAGAGCTTAAAAAACTTCTCTTTTTTGCATTGAGTGCGGAAGAGGGCGCGTCGCTTACGACAATCGCAACCCTGCCGGAAGACGCAACCGCACTTTTAAAGACGGCGAATATGACGGTAACCTTATCCCCCGTTTTGGCAAGCGAAAGGGTATTCCCCGCGATAGATATTTTAAAGTGCTTCTCCGCGCGGGAAGAGGTTCTTTTAACTGCGGAAGAGAAGGAAGCTTCCCTTAAAATCCGCTCTGCGCTTGCGGGGGGGTATCCCTTAAACCAACTCATAAAATTAATTAAACAGACGGATAACGTTTACAAAGTGGCGGAACTTATAAACAATGGCTGACAAAAATTTATTTACCGACAGGGTAAAAATTACAATTAAATCGGGAGAAGGCGGGGACGGAATGAACTCATTCAAGTCCTTTAAGGGCAAGCCCGCTTGCGGACCCGACGGCGGGGACGGCGGTAACGGCGGTAACGTGTATATCGTAGCCGATACTAACGTAAACGACCTTTTGTCTTTCCGCTATATCAGCAAGTACTTTGCAGGCGACGGCGAGAGGGGCGGTTCTAATAAATGCTTCGGCAAATTCGGAGAGGACGTTATAATAAAAGTCCCCCTCGGCACGGTCGTTAAGGACTTTGAAAGCGGAGCAGTCATCGCCGATATGTTTGAGGAGGGCGAAAAAAAGCTCATTGCAGAGGGCGGTCGCGGAGGAAAAGGCAACGTGCGCTTTACAACTTCAAGAAGGCACGCTCCCAATTTTGCGCAAAAAGGCGAAAAGACCCAGCCTCACGTCCTTGCGTTGGACCTTAAAGTTATAGCCGACGTAGGGCTTATAGGCTTCCCCAACGTGGGCAAGTCCACGCTCCTGTCAAAAATATCCTCGGCAAAGCCCAAAATTGCAAATTATCACTTTACAACCCTTTCCCCCAACCTCGGCGTAGTAAAATATTACGACAATTCTTTTGTAACCGCAGACATTCCCGGACTTATAGAGGGCGCTTCTGAGGGGGCAGGGCTTGGACACGACTTTTTAAGACACATTGAAAGAACGCGTATGCTCGTCCACGTAGTGGACGTTTCCGGTGTTGAAGGGCGCGACCCCGTAGAAGATTTTAAAAAAATCAACGCAGAGCTTAAAGGTTACAGCGAAAAGTTAGCTTCTTTACCGCAAATTATAGCTTTAAACAAGTGCGATATTTACGGCGCGGAAGAAAACGTTAAAGCCTTCAAGAAAAAGTACGGCAAAAAGTATAAAATTTACACCATAACCGCAGTCAGCGGAGAGGGTACCGAGGAGCTTGTTGCAGGCGTGTACGAACTGCTTTCTTCGCTCCCTCCTGTATCCAGAGTAGAAGTGGACGAAACCTTTACTTACCGCAAAAGCGGTAATCTGGGCTTTGAAATCTATATGGACGGGGACGTTTACGTCGTCGTTGGCGATTTAGTCGATATGCTTTGCAGAAACGTAGTTTTAAACGACCCCGATTCTATGGCGTACTTCCAGAAAATAATACGCGAAAAAGGCGTAATAGCAAAACTTAAAGAAATGGGCATAAAAGAAAACGACACCGTCTCAATTGGCGAAGTCGAGTTCGATTTTATCCCTTAAAGAGGAATTTTATGTTGACTTCAAAACAGCGCAGTAAATTAAAAGCGCTTGCTTCAAACATAACCCCCATAGGTCAGGTTGGCAAAGAGGGGATAGGCGAAAATATGCTTGCAAGCTTTTCGGACTGTCTTGAAAAGCGTGAGCTTATCAAAATAAACATACTTGAAAACGCAGACGGCGACCCGAAAGAACTGGGTCGCCTGCTTGCCGAAAAACTTTCGGCGGAGTGCGTAATTGTTATTGGCAGAAAGGCTGTCTTATACCGCAAATCATCAAGAAAAGACATTGACCATATCAACCTTAATTAAAGACCAAAGCTACGGCGGAAAGAATAAGCATTAAAGAACCGCTTATAATGTAGTATATGGGGAAGAATGTAAAGTAGCTTAATAAAAGTAGCGCAGTCCCGGACCAGAACAGGGGCGCGCAAAGCTTTCTTGAAAATCTTGCTTTAACCCTTTTAAAAAAGCCTATCTTTTCAGCTTCTTCGTAGATGTATTTTTCGGGCAGTAATTCACTCTTTTTTAAGCCTGAAAATACTTCGTCTATGCCTGATATTTCTATTGAAAAGTTATTGGCAAGCATAGTTGCTTCGGGCGATGATTTAACGCAAAAAATGTGCTTCTTTTCAGGGCATTTCAGCTTGATAACGCGCGCTATATCGTCCTCGGATAAAGGTTGCATTTTAAAGTTAAAAAAATACGATACACCCCCATATATAAGCCGTTTACCGCGTATTTTTGCTTCGGATGAGAAGTATTTTTTAAACAAATTCAACAGGTATTCGTCGCGGGATAGCGAAAGGTGCAGGGCTAAAAGCTTTTTGTCCTTTTCATCGCGGGAGATAAGTAAAGTTTTGTTCTGTTTGTTGCTTATGTACAAAAAGAACAACAGCCCGAAAAGTATCCCTGCAACGACTCCGAAAATAAGCCCTAACACCGCGTTTTTGGTGTAAAATCTTATTGCGGTAAAAAATAGTAAAAATGCGCTGACCGCTCCGAAAAGCGTGTCTAAAATTAAAGGTAAATTCAATCTTTTCATATAAAAGTTATTGACGGAATTTCTTTAAATTAAACTATGAAAATAGCACTGTACGGCGGGGCTTTTAACCCCGTTCATAACGAGCATATCAATATAGTCCGCTCTGCCGTAAAAGAGCTGGGGCTTGACAAGGTGTTTATTATACCCACCTGCGTATCTCCCCATAAAAAGGGCGTATTATGCGCACGCGGTAAGGACAGACTCAATATGTGCCGTCTTGCCTTTTCAGAAGTCCCCAAAGCCGAAGTTTCCGACTCAGAGTTGAAGCGCGGAGGAGTAAGTTATTCTTACGTAACCTGCCGTCAGTTCAAAAAGCAATTCCCTCAGGACGAACTGTTTTTTATAATCGGCGCAGATATGCTTGAAAGCTTTTCTTTCTGGAAAGAGCCGGAAGAAGTTTTAAAGTGCGTAACCCTTGCCGTCTGTGCAAGGGAGGACGAAAAAAAGCTTGATAAAGAGATAAAAAAGTTCCAAAAGCAGTTTAAAAAGGACATTGTAAAAATTAACTATACGGGCAAGGCGGTCAGTTCAACCAAAGTAAGGGTTTTATCCTCCTTAGGTGAAGATACTGCGCTATACGTTCCGCAAACGGTTAAAAGCTATATTAAAAAGAACGGCATTTACGAGCTTAAAGAGCTTTTGCCCGTCAAAAAATACCTTACGGAAGACAGATGGGCGCACACCGTCCGCGTTGCGGTTTTATCCGCACAATACGCGCGGTCTGCGGGGGTGTACGAAATTGACGCAATTACGGCTTCTGCACTTCACGACTGCGCAAAATACCTTTCCCCCAACGCGGAGGAGTTAAAGGGCTTTAAAGGGCCTAAAAACGTGCCTGCGAGCGTTTTGCACCAGTTTACGGGTGCTTACGTTGCGGAGCATACCTTCGGCGTTAAGGACGAGTACGTTTTGAACGCTATCCGCTACCACACGACGGGCAGAGAAAATATGGGCAACCTGGAAAAGCTTATTTTTCTTGCCGACCTTTTGGAAGAAAGCAGAATTTTTAGCGGTGTGGAAGAGCTTCGCGCCAAACTGATAATTGGGCTTGACGAGTGCCTTTTGCCGGCGCTCGAACACCAGTTAAACTATCTTAATTCCACGGGCGCACCCGTCTGCACGCTTACAAAGCGGGCGTACGAATATTTAAAGGAAAACAATTAAAAACTCCGCTAAATACGTTAGGCGGAGCGGGAGATAATATGACAAGTAAAGAAAAAGCGCTTTTAATATGCGAATATTTATCGTCAAAAAAGGCGAAGGGCATAGTTTACATTGCAGTAGAACATAAAACCAGCCTTTGCGACTACTTCGTAGTTGCGGGCGGTTCTTCAAAAACGCAGGTAAAGTCGCTTGGCGAAAACCTTGAAGAGCTTCTTGAAAAACAGCACGGGCTTACTCCGCGCCGTCGTGAAGGCGTGCGCGAGGGCAGGTGGGCGGTTTTAGACTATGCAGACGTAATAGTGCATATCTTCGGCGATGAAGAACGCGACTTCTACAACCTTGAAAGGCTGTGGGAGGACGGCGAAAACCTTATAAAGTACGAGGACTAAGCCTACTTTTTGAACTCTATTTCCTTAGGTTCGGAATAGTTGGCTTTTCTCGCACGCTTCTTTTCAACAATATAGTAAACCGGCTCCTTTTGAGGGGTCGGCTTTTTTTCTTCAACGGGTTCGGGCTGTTTTCTCAAAGAGCGTAGCCCAAGTATAATCAGTTTTACCGTAACTACGAGAATAAAACACAGTAAAAAGGTCAAAAACAAATACAAAATCCCCATAAACATACTCACATTTTAGCCTTTAAACGGCAAAATATTTTGTGGTAATTTAAGTGTTTATGGCTAAAAAAGGAAGTTTTTATGGACAGCTACGCCGATATAAATAACCCCGCAAACATAACTAAACCATCCGTTTCTCAGAGTGAACGCCTTTTATATTCCCAGTTCAGGCGCAAAATTACCGCCGAAGCCTCCCGCGCACAAATTAAGAAGTTAGAGTACGACTTAGCCAACGTAAAATCAGGCATCAGCGCATTAAGAACTGCTTGCCAGGAGGCTACCGCACTTGAAATAGGTGCGGTTTGCGTGCTTCCCAGCTTTGTTAAAACCTGTTCAACAATTTTGGGCTTACAGAGAAAGTGCGCGCTCGTCGCCTGCATAAGCGCGCCCCACGGCGGGGACGTTACGGCAATAAAGGTAAAGGCGGTAAAACGCGCCATTGACGACGGCGCGGACGAGGTGGAGGTTACGGCACCCGTCGCACAGATTAAGGACGGAAATTATTCCTACGTCAAAAAGGAAATAAAGAAGCTGAGAAAGGCCTCTAAACACAAATCTTTAAGAATTGATTTGGAGTGCGACCAACTCACTCACGAGCAGATAGTAAGGGTATGCAACATTGCATCCGACTGTGGCGTCAACTCCGTCAAGACGAGTTCCACCGCGTTTACCGGCGGTAACGAAATTGAAAGAATATCTGAAATCAAGTCTGCAGTAAGGGATAAATGCACGATAAAAGCAGAGGGCGTTGCCACCGTTTTAGAGATGTCAAGCGCAATAGATATGGGCGCAAGCGTAATAGGCAGTAAGAACGCAACGGACGTTGCCCGTGCAATTTTAACGGCTTCCGAAGCGGAGTTTTAAAAGTCCAAAAATTTGATTGCCCCCCATATATGCCTTAAATAACGCATACTTTTAAAAAGAAAGCGCAGGCAAAGCGCCTGCGTTTTTTGTTATCTTATAATAACCAAATTCTTTTTTGCCCGCGTTATCGCGGTGTAAAGCCAACGGTTCTTGTCCTCTTTAAAGCAGTAGCTTTCGTCAAATACCGCAACGTTATCAAACTCGCTTCCCTGCGCCTTGTGGCAGGAAATGCAGTACCCGTATTCAAAGCGGTTTAAAGTAAACGCGCCAACAGGTTCGCCTTTCTCGTCAAACTTTTCAAAGTAGTCGCCACGCTTATAGCGGTAGTACCCGTCGGTAAAAATCCCCGTATCGATAGGCAGGGCTTCGGGACAGTTTTCGTCTAAAAAGTCGGGCTTGAACTGTATAAATCCTATTGATTTAGAATTATCGTAAAACGGCTCAATCACCGTGCCGATAATTCCGTTTACCATATTAAAACGCATTTCGCCGTCAATAAAGGTTTCCCAGTTGTTTTGCGTGCAAATTAATTTTTCACCGCTTTCAGGCAGAGGGGATAAAAACCCTTTAAACGCGCGTATCTCGTCGTTGACCTGCGCCCTCGTCTTATTAATTCCGCATATAACTTGGTCGGCTTTTAAAAGGCAGGTCTTTCTCTTTTCACCGGTAAACAGCCTTTTGCCCGTAACGAGTACGCTTTCCCCAAACCGTCCGTAAGGTATGTATTTGCCTTCACGCGCCATTTCGGAAAGCCTTATAATCGGGTTTCCCAGGTTCTGCCTTACGATAGTTCTCAAAGTGTAATCGGGTGAAGTCAAAAAACCGTTCAATCCCTCAACGGGCGGAAGCTGTGCGTTGTCCCCGCATAATAAAAGTTTTACGCCGTATTCCGTTAAATCGTACAAGACCTCGTCGGAAACCATTGAAGCCTCGTCCAAAACTATTAATTTTATGCTCTTACCTATGCTGTCGCGCCGTTTAAAACTCAGTTTTTCAACGGTGATTTTTTTGCCGTTTACTTCAATTTCTTTCTCTTCTACAATCGACTGGTAAATAAGCTTATGCAATGTAGTGGCGTGCAGACCGCTTCTTATAAGTACCGTTGAAGCCTTCCCCGTAGGCGTAACGAAAGCCACGCTGTCCTCTGGTACCAGTCCTAAGGTTTCACATACGACGTATTTTAAAAGAGTGGTTTTGCCCGTACCCGCGTACCCCGCAAGGACGAAAGCCTGCCTTGTGGAGTGCAAAAACCAGTCTTCTATTAATTTTCCTGCCGTAATTTGGTCGGCGGTCAATTCGGAAAGCATATCCGCATTGTATCACACGAACAAAAGTTTTTCAAGCATCTTTAAGTTAAAACGCAAAATAGGCGGGTAAAAATTTTAAATGGCTATTGACTAAGCAAAATTATTGAGTTATAATTTTAATTGTGGAAAAATTTATCAAATAAATTTTTGGAGGAAAATGATGGCTTACAAAACTAAAGAATGGCGCAACGGAATGCGCGTGAACGTTGATTACAACTATATGATGGCTAAGTCCTTGGGCGAAAAGGGTATTACCGACGCCGATTTAAGGTCAATTAAGGGCAAAGCGGAAGAAGCTTTTGACTACGTTGCCAAAAACCGTGGTAAGGACGAGCTGTTTATGGGTTGGACGGAGCTCCCTTATAATCAGGACGAAATCGTGGCGGACATTCTCGCAACGGCTAAGCAGGTAAGAAAGAAGTTTAAATACTTCGTCGTTCTGGGAATAGGCGGAAGCGCCCTCGGCCCTATAATGGCGTTTAACGCGCTCAAACACTTACAC
>JAAUYS010000100.1 GCA_014804995.1 Clostridia bacterium | reverse complement strand
CAATTCCGTAACCTAACGTGTGAAATTTTACAGGGCCGTCGTAGGCGGAAATTTCAACGCCCGTTACCGCCCTTAATCCCTTTTCTTTGGCAAGGTGTAAAAGAGTTTCGCAAGCGGCAGTCGTATCGTGGTCTGTTATTGCAATAAGAGAAAGCCCCGCCTTTAAAGCGCCGTCAACGACGTCAGCGGGGGTCATAGTACCGTCCGAACAGACGGTGTGCGTATGCATATCTGCGGTAAAACCATTCATTTCTTCACCGCCCCGTTTTCTATTTTTATTTTGTTTGCGGATTTGCCGTAAAGCACCCTTTCCGCGTGGGTACAGGTTAGAATGGTCTGTAAGCCCGAAGTTCTTTCAACAAGCTTTTTACGACGGGGAAGGTCTAATTCGCTCATAACGTCGTCCAGAATAAGTACGGGGTACTCGCCCGAAAGCTCTTTAAAAATTTCAACTTCCACAAGCTTTATGGAGAGGGCGCAAGTCCTCGTCTGACCTTGGGAGGCGAAATTCTTCGCGTCAACGCCGTTTATTTCAATGTCTATATCGTCGCGGTGAGGCCCTGACGCCGTATAGCCGAGCCGTATATCCCTGTCGTAGTTGTTTGAAAGCTCGTCAAAAAGCCGTTTTTCAAGCTCTTTTTCGCTACCCTTATACTTCTTTTCGGGGGAAATTTTAAGCTCTTCCGCCCCGTCCGTAAGGTAAGAATGCGCGTCGGAAGCCAACGGAGCAAGCATCTCAATATACTCCGCGCGTTTAAAGGCGAGAATGGACGCATATTTGCACAACTGTTCATCCCATACGGGCAAGCTGTCGTAAACCGTATCCAAATCACGCGATTTTAAGAGGTTGTTGCGCTGTTCAAGAATTTTATTGTAGCGGGAAAGCGCCGTATAGTACGGGCGGGAAAGCTGAGAGATTGAAACGTTTAAGAACCTTCTTCTCTCGTCCGGTCCGTCCTGAATCAGCCTTAATTCGTGCGGGGAGAAAAATACGGAGAAAAGGTTGCCTAAAATTTCGGCATTTTTGGTTATTTTGTTGCCGTTTAGCTTAAATTCCCTGCCGTTTTCGGTAATTTTTGCCTCTATTTTAATATCGCCGTACCTGCCGTATGCGCTTGCGGAAAGCTCCGCGCATTCCTCGCCGTGGCGTATAAGCTGTTTATCCCGCTTACTTCTCGGCGAAATGCCGGTGCAGAGATAAAAGACTGCCTCCGCACAGTTGGTTTTGCCCTGCGCGTTCTTACCGAAAAGAACGTTAAGTCCTTCTTCAAACTCAACGCTTTCCTCCACGTAATTTCTGAAATTTTTTAAATTCAAATTTTTTATGCGCATTTCTAAGTCAAAACACTTTATTTTAAATAAAAACTATTGTATAATAAATAAACTAATCACTTTACTACACTCGGCTTAACTATTATAACAAAAAATTTGCAAAAACTCAAAGGAAAACGGCTCAATTATGGCAGAAAAGGACAATTTTGACTTCATTTATTCCCGCATAAAGGAAAAAATGCACGAAATTATTTCTTATATCAACTATACGACTTACATTGAAAAGTTGGTACCCGTAGATATTGACGGGAGATTTATCGTGCTTGAAACCCCTACCGAGAGTTTTGCAAAATACATTTCCGGCACTCTTGCCGACAAAATGCGTGAGGCTATAATAAAAGCCGACGTTGGGGTTACGGACTTCCGCCTTAAAGTTGAGGGAAGCGACGGTTTTGCTTACAACGCGCCCACGGAGGAGGCTTACACTCCACCCGCAAACTTAAACAAGAAGTACACCTTTGACAGCTTTGTCGTGGGCAATGAGAACGAGTTTGTTTACGCGGCCGCCCTCTCCGTTGCGGAAGACCCCGCGGGAACGTACAACCCCTTGTTTATTTACGGCGGTACGGGGCTTGGCAAAACACACCTTATTCAGGCAATTGCCAACAAAATTTTAGCCGAAAAGCCCGAGCTTAAAGTTGTTTACGTAACGAGCGAACAGTTTGTAAACGAAATTATAGATACAATGTTCACGGGTCGCGGACCTGACGCAAGGGAAAACAGCAAAAAACTGCGCCAGTATTACCGCAACGCGGACGTTTTAATTATCGACGATATTCAGATAATAGAAAACAAGAAAGCCGTTCAGGAAGAATTCTTCCACACCTTTAACGAGTTGGTCGCCAAGGGCAAGCAGATAATTATAACATCCGACCAACCCCCTCAAAAGCTTGACGCTTTGGAAGAAAGACTTAGAACGAGGTTTGCAGGCGGACTTTTATTCGACATACTGCCCCCCAACTTTGAAACGAAGATTGCCATTTTAAAGCGTAAGGCGCTTGAAAAGCGTTGCATTGTCCCCGAGGACGTCTTAACGTTCCTTGCGCAGGACTCCGGCGACGACGTAAGAACGCTTGAGGGCAGACTTACAAAGGTTATATTCGCCTCTAAACTGCACGAAGAGCCGATTAGCATCTCTCTTGCAAGAAGCGCACTGTCAGAAGCTGTGTCCGAAACGGGCAAGGAAGAAATTACCTCTTCAAGCATAATTTCGGCAGTTGCGACCTATTACCACATAACGAGAGCCGACCTTTTGGGCAAAAGCAAGAAAAAGGAAATCGTCATTCCCAGACAGATTTGTTGCTTTTTGATGTGCGAGCTTTTGTCCCTGCCCTTGATTTCAATAGGTAAAGAGCTTGGCGGGCGCGACCATACGACTATTTTGTACTCCCGCGATAAGGTTGACGAAATGTGCCGTGTAAACGACAAGATTGCAAAAGACGTTGACGATATCAAAAACATTATTTTGAAAAAGTAAAAGTAGTTCACAAAAGTTATCTGCTATTCTGCGCAGAAAACTTTTCGTGATTTGAGGGCTACTTGCCCTCTTTGCGCGATTTTAAGGGCAAACAAAATATAATCGCGCAAATTCACCTCGCTGAGGCGCAGGTATGCGCAAATTGGGTGCGACGGCAAAAAGCGTGGTTTTTGCCGTCGCTATTAATTATCAAGAAAATTGCCCGATTTCTTCGGGCAATAATAATTTAGAAATGAAAACTTTTGTTGAAGGAAAATTCGATATTGTCGTAGTCGGCGCGGGACACGCCGGTTGCGAGGCCGCGCTTGCCTCGGCAAGGCTGGGGCTTAATACGGCTATGCTGACGCTAAATTTAGACAGCATAGCTTTTATGGCGTGCAACCCCTCCATAGGCGGAACTGCCAAAGGGCATTTGGTCAGAGAGATTGACGCCCTTGGCGGAGAAATGGGTGTGAACGCCGACAAGACGGCTTTACAGATAAGAATGCTTAACGAAGGCAAGGGCGAAGCCGTGCAGTCTTTAAGGTGCCAGTGCGACAAAAACGCATACCACAAAGAGATGAAACGAACCCTTGAAAATACGCGAAACTTGCACATATTACAGGGGGAATGCAAAAAAGTACTTGTAACAGGCGGTAAGGTTTGCGGGGTTGAAACGACCTACGGCGGGGTGCTTGAAGCCGACGCCGTGATACTTGCAACGGGCGTATATCTGAATGCCGAAACGGTTACCGGAGAACACCGCCAAAAGAGCGGACCCGCAGGTTTTGCGCCCGCAACGGAGCTTACCCAAAACCTTATTGAACTGGGATTTAACATAAGAAGATTTAAGACCGGTACCCCCGCAAGGCTTGACGGAAGGACGGTTGACTACTCTTTATGCCAAAGACAAAGTGGCGAGGACGGCGTGCCTGCTTTTTCATTTCTGCACGATACTCCGCCGGAAAATCTTAGGGAATGCTTTATAACCTACACCAATCTTTCAACGCACGAGGTTATTTTATCCAACCTTGACCGCTCACCGCTATATAACGGCGACATAACTTCGGCAGGTCCGAGGTACTGCCCTTCTATTGAGACGAAGGTAGTAAGATTTTCCGACAAGGAAAGGCACCAAATATTTTTGGAACCCGAGGGCGCAGATACGAACGAGGTGTACGTTCAGGGTATGTCCTCTTCTATGCCACACGATATTCAAAAAAAGATGTACCGCTCTGTAAAAGGGCTTGAAAACTGCGAAATTATGCGCTACGCCTACGCCATTGAGTACGACTGCATAGAGACGCTGGATATTTACCCCACGCTTGAATTTAAAAAGGTTGGCGGGCTTTATACGGCGGGGCAGATAAACGGGACGTCCGGCTATGAAGAAGCGGGTGCGCAAGGACTTATTGCGGGAATTAACGCATCGTTTAAGATACTTAAAAAGCCCCCTTTCATTCTAGGCAGGGACGAGGCGTATATAGGCGTGCTTATTGACGATTTGGTTACCAAAGGCACTGAAGAGCCGTACAGAATGATGACCTCCCGTGCGGAATACGCCTTGAATTTAAGACAGGACACTGCGGACTTCCGCTTAACGCCTAAGATTGCGGACACCCCTCTCTTCACCCCTGAAAGGCGCGAAAAGTTTGAAAAAAGAACGAAAAACTATAAAGAAATTTTGGATATTTTAAACTCCCGTGCGGAATACAACCTTGCCGTTGAATTCGGTGAAAAGTACGGCTTGACGGGCAATATGCACGGGCAGAGCTATGCAGACTTAATACGCCGTGGAGCAAAAGCCGAAGATATTATAAAGCACTTTAAAATACTTGACGGGTACAAGGCGGACGAGATTAAGACGGCTGAAACTACCGTTAAGTACGAGGGCTACCTTTCAAAAAGCAAAGCGCAGATTGAAAAGGCGAAAAAGCTTGAAGAAAAGACCTTGCCCGAAGATATAGACTACGACAAGATACAGGGGTTGAGGCTTGAAGCGCGTGAAAAGCTAAAACGCGTACGCCCAATGACGCTTGGACAGGCGGGAAGAATTTCCGGCGTAAACCCCGCCGACGTAACCGTTTTGATGGTTTACCTTGCAATGAATAAATAAAAAAACGCACCGTGTAAACCGCACTTCCCATATAGAATTAAACAACAGCAATGGCAACAGCTCTCGAACAAAAACGTTCGAGAGCTGTTTGCTACACATAATTAAGATAAATTGAAATTTATAGTTCAATATCTACTTTGTATTCTGTATCTATCAAAATGTAGTTTAAGTCGTATTTTTTGCACATTTGTAAATTGTTTTCGTTGTCTTTAATTAGATTTTCTTT
>JAAUYS010000099.1 GCA_014804995.1 Clostridia bacterium | reverse complement strand
TCTTGGCTTTGTTGTAGAAGTCAAAGCTCTTCAACACCTCGTGAACGTTGGAGCTGAATCCGTTGAGATATTCTACGAAATTAGTCAACAGGACCTCTTTATCTCCGGTAGCCTGAGACTTTAACCTTGAAAGAGTCCACTTGCTTGTATTGTAAAAATTCTGTCCGGCAGCCTCTTTCAGCCCATCTTCATCCTTGATTCCCTCCTTTGTCTGGTAGGCGTACTCTTCTTCAACAGCCTTCTTGGTAGGTTCAAGAAGGGCATCGAGACGACGGAGCACAACCATCGGAAGAATGACATCACGATATTGTCCGCGAACAAAAACGTCTCGCAGAACATCGTCCGCAATGTTCCAGATCAAACTTACCATTTGAGCATGTGAGCTATCCATATCTATTTCTTGCTTTATTAATTATCAAATATAATAAGTTTACTCTTAGTCAATTTACTATCTCGTAGAATGACTATCAACGGAAGTCGTTATGATTTTCGCAGTTTCATGAGCGAAAAATAAGAATGGCGACCCAGCCTTATTATTCAAAACTATATTATTTAATTGTAGGGTATCACCTTCGTGATAACCTCGATTGAATTTTACAAGACAATCATCAACATACCATTCACTGCCTATCTTTTTCAAAATCCCCCGATGATTTTCATACGATTTTGGAAGAGGATTAGGTTTCCAAAACCGTTTATTTGCATCTTTACCTTTATGGGCACTCGCATATTTTCCAAATGCCTTAATGATACGACACATTAGAAGAGTACATCCGGAATACTCATCTCTATTGTCTTCACTGAGGGTAACATCACATTCCTCATAATCATCTTCTGATTCATGAGAAGCAATATTAGTGGATTGGAGGATTGTATAAAGAATTTGAGATTCTGTATGGTCAAATATACTATCTCCTTCATTACCGTAACGATACGGAAGAGACTTCGGCTTCATTCCACATAAAAACCGACTTGCTTCATTGCAATGAACTTTCCCTCGCTCAATTACACAGTCGGGGAGAATTCCCATTTCTTCCCCTGCACGAACTAAGCATTCAAAAACTCTTCTAATCGGGTTTCCTGAAAAGGTAAAACCAACATATTTCTGAGGCTCATACAATGCACTGAGAAGTTGTAGCATGAATTTCCGGGCATTTCCTTTAATTAATGAATTACTCCCGAGATATTGTAAAGTATCACGATGACGAGCCAAAGCCATATTATGGACATGCTCCGTACAAACCTTCTTAATCTGATTCAGAAGATCATTTTCATTTACAGGTCTATCCAATTCTTCTATCTCATCTGTAAATTCGTTAGCAAATGCCTCTGGATTAGTCTTTGTGTAGACCATCTCGCCCCATTCTTCTTCATATTCTCGACGATATGACCCGATGACAGGAATTACTTTGTCAAATCGGTCCATTGTACCTGCCGATAAAATGTACCATGGACGCACTGAATGAAATTTGGCAAATTTCAAAAGCATTTCAACCACAGCAATGTGAAGGAAATCATCATTGGCTACTGAATCTCCTTTTTTAATTTTGCAGTGAGCATCGAAGATAATTGCATCAATCTCATCAAAACATTGATCCATGTATTTAGAGGCTGATTCCCAATCATCGTATTGAGCAAATTCAATACCAACGGATGAGGCGACTACCTGTAAAGATGGAACTACCCCTGGATCATCTTCTATCCAAAGCACTCTATATCTTTTGTTATGGCTCATTTTTCCAAAGATTTGAAAGTTAAACGATACTCCACTGGGAACTCAGCCTCGGGATCTAGGACAATCTCAAGAGACCCGCCAAAATCTGAAACAAGTTGATTAATCTCATAGCCACCAATTCCGCAATGATGTGTTAAGTCAGATGATTCACCATACTTAATCATCTGCTGAGGAGTCATATCAGGGGAACAAGGTTTACCGTTGTTGGAAATCGATAAGACATAACCACCACCGACATTTTCAATGCTCATTTTTATCAGGTTGGCTTTTGAAGCCAGGTTCCCAAAACCATGAGAACAAGCATTGCTTACAACATTATTTAATATCATTGTGAGAACCTCAGGTGGGAAAAGAATATGATATTGGGGCTTATTTTGGCTTTGCTCATCAAAATCTTCTTCATAATCCAATTTAGAATAATGAAATACCGGGGACTTATGAGTAGACATATAATTCTCTACAGTGTCTATCAAGTCTATTTTGATAGGTATAGCCTTATAACCTCTATCTAATTTATCAATCTGTACTTTCACACGTGCAATACAGTTCTTTATGTTGGAAAGAACCTCGCCAAGAGTAATATCATTCTCACCAATTAGAGCATTCTCATTGATAAGATCACCTTTGACACGTGCAGTTTCTAACACTTTCCACCAATTCCCTATAGTTTGGATGGTCTGACCCATAGCATGACGTTTCATATGGACATCCTGTCTGAAGTCTCTTTGAGAAGTTGAAATGACATGCTGATACTTAGCTAAGATTTTATCCTTAGCTTTATCCACTATCTCTTTTTGTAAATCCTTAGAAGGATTCACAATCTTTATTTTTTGTAAGACAGTACCTATTTTACCAAAATTACGATCGTATCCAAGGATCCTTATTTGCTCACGCACATAAGGTTTAGTCAACTCAAGCATAAGGTATTCCGGGTTAATCCAGAAATCATCTACCTTTAGAGATGTAATCTCTGCACTTACATAAAGCGGGCCATCTGTAGGATAAGCAATCCCCACCTTAAACCGAGAAGATCCTAAACCAATCAAGATAGAAGGCTCCGTTATTTCATAATATCGTGAAGAAATTACGGTTGAAGGTTTTACACCTTCTTTCGAGAAAGAATATTCATCCTCTAAGTCCTTTAGACCGATTACAGTGACCTTATTCCCAAGTGAAGGAATTATAGATTTATTTTCTATGATTAACAGGCTGGGCGAATAAACGTATGTGCCATCCTTTCTATCCGAAAGTATATTGTCAAGCAGATATTCTCCAGGATTTAGTTCTGAAAAATTATGTTCTAATATTTCAGACCACTTAACAGTAACGGCATACTTTCCTTCTTTAGAAGATATGACATGTTTTGCTTTTTCCAGGTTGAGATGTAATTTACCTCTGTTATCTGACGTAACACAGTCAAGAAGTGAAATGAAAGTAACTGTCTCACCTTCTTCCTCTGACCGATCCATGTTGATAACCACTATTGCAGTTGGAATATTAGTCCCGAATAAAGAGCCTGAGGGTAATGAAATTACCATTTCTAACATACCCATTTCAACAAGGTACTTTCTGGACGCCTCACTTTCATATGAGGAAGCAAAACGGTGTAATGGTAAAACTACAATGGCTTTACGAATATCACTTCGCTCAATTATCTCATCAAGGATAAAATCTTCCGACCGCTTTCGGCTGGTGGACATATAGAAATCATAGTCACTCAGTGACATTCCATACGGCGGTACTGTAATAAGTGCATCTGGAAATGAAATGTAATTCCAGTTGCGAAAAGAGTCCAGGTGCTCAATTGTCATCGGCTGTCCATTAAGAGCCAGTCTCAAATTAGCAATGTCTGCGGCTGCCATTGAAAGTTCAGATCCCTTAAAAGAGATTCCCTTAAATTCTGGTGAAGTCGCAAACGATACCAGACCTGCAAAAGGATCATATGCACTTTCGACACCTATATACTTCGCAAGGTATGCTATAAGATGAGCAATCTCGGTTGGTTCTGTATCTATACCATCATGCTTACCAAGAGACCCCATTGTAATAGAAGATAGTATTGAATCTACCACCTCCTTCTTTGAATCTTTAAATACAGGCAATAGGGTTGAGATAGCTTTCAATAACAACTCACTTCCAGAGCTATCTAATACTATTCGAATATTTGTTTCCCTCAAGTCTTGATCTCTTTGATACAGGTCCCACAGACGAGATACGTCCCCCATTCTAAGGATTTCATCAAAGTCGACCTGATATTTATCGTAGAGATATAACAAAGAGAGAAGAGTCTTAACCAACTCAACTCTGTCTGAGAACTCCCCTGAACGAATAAGAGAGTTGATCACGTTATTGACTACCGACTGAAGAGATATTTCTTTCATAAACAAAACACGTTTTAAGGATTACGATGCAAAATTAGTGACGATGTGTTCAGTTTATCTGAACGGATTGATAATTCTTCAAAGTTTTGCTTACCTCCATTGAAATTATATCGACGAGCTTTTGCGGTTTCAAAACTGTGATAGCAGATCCATAAGATAAGAGCAACTGGATAAGCTCTCTGTTTATGATGGTCTTAATTTCAAATATTGTTTCGTTTTCTCGTTTCTCAATAGGCTTTTGGTTAGGAAGTATTGGTTTTGTTTGAATATAATCTAAGGACTGAGTGGAGACGGAGAAATTGATTACTTCTGCATCATCAAAAAGATTAGACACTCCAATGACATCCTCAAAGAGTTCATTGAAGTCAAATCTTGTGTTGGGAACATAAGGTACGGTACTGTTTGAAATATCCTCTATACGATCTAAAGGGAAATTTGACAGGTTGTTTTTTCCATCTACACACCCAAACAGAAACCATCTCTTATTATACTGTTTAAGATAATAGGGATGGAAATTATATACGATTGGATCTTTTCCGAAAGGACGGTAAGTGATAATCAAAGTTTGTTCAGCAACGATTGAGCTGAAAAGGCGTGAGAAGTGATTCCGATTTTTGAGATAGATATTGTCATCGAACCCAACTACAGAGTCTTTAGTAGTTGGGATATTGAGGGTGGACTTGAAATGATCAATCATCTCATCAATCCACTCAAAATTCGGCATACCCTCAAACTTTGAGAGTATGAATATGGTTTGTGCCAATTTAGCCATACCGTCATCATCCAAAGGAATATTATATATTGAGAAGTTCTTATCTTCATACTCGTAGAATATATACCTTCCCGATTTCTTTTGGACAATGCGTGCTTCCGGAAAGTTACTCTCAATACCTCGAAGATCCTCTAAAATGGTATTCTTGGAAGTTACAGGCTTATATCCGGAATCTTCAAGCGCAACGTTACACTTCTCCATCATATCCATGATAGAGTACTGCTTCGGACTCCGGAGACATCTGTCGATGACTCTCTGCCGTATGAGTGCATTCTTCGTTTGCGCCATCTTAAACAAAAAGAGAACACCCAAGTAGCATCTGAAGGCCGACCAAAGCCTGTAACGACTACAAGGATGTTCCCAAAGTTTTCGGCTCTCGCCGTATGTCTCTGTTTTTACTGACTGGTCATTTTCAGATTCGTGTTACTTTAACATGCAAAGTTAATAAATTTTTCTCACACTCAGGGCGTTGGCGGGAAAAACTTTTTCTTTTCAATGAAAATAAGTAAGGGAAAGGGATACCAACGATACAATAAGTGCTAATGCTGAAACGATAAGAGTACGATGACCAAGTTTACGGGAATCTTCCGCGGTCAAGAGTGAGGCATAAATCTGATGAAATGTCTGCTTAGTATATGCTTCAATCGTGTACGCGGTCATACGGATATAACCATTATCCCATCTTATCAATCCCATGTAACACATGTCCGCAATGATACGGTTGTAATCGGCGTCGTGAATCCTACCTCGCTTGATGATCCTGTTTTTTAGTAAAATATCAAATATTCTTTTTTCCTCAAATGTATCCGGTTGTATTGCTCCAGGTACAATGGTTCCATTCATGGTTGCGATATAGTCAAGGATGGCACAAATTACCCGATATTTTAAGAGATTAAACTTCTGTAGTTTCCTTCCATTTAAGCAAAATGGGTTAGTCTGTGGAACAGTATCATTAGAGTAAATTATCATAGAATCATAATATATAGATGAATGTCAGTCAAAATGATCGTAATCGCCATAAACAGGTGGATAAGGTGTGTCATAAGGATAGTGCTTCTCGCAGTACTTAATCAGGGATCGATCCGTAATAACCTTGAATGCCTGAGTTTTGGCATCATCAAGCGTTGAGTATTTATTTTTTCCACTCAGTTTTTCAAATCTTTTGTTAAGTGTATGCACGTTCCATAGTGGAAATACTATTTCCAGTTTGAAATAACTATCGTTTTGCCATATCTTTATATCGCAACCATCAAGTTCTCTGAAATAGCCATTTTTCTTATGATCCCATTTAGGAGAATCCAGATAGCGTCTATATCGCTGGGCCAGTTTCTTTGCCTCTTCCTCTCTATCAGAAAGGCCCCATGCAGATGTCAGATTTTCAGCACACTGAGAACCAACTGTCATGAATCCCCAATCAGGATGTGAAATAAGATGAGCATAACGAATAGGGGTATGACAATTTTCACATTCTCCTATGAGATCCTCTAAATCCTCCATCCCTTCATATTTCCACCCGAAGGTCGGTTTTACATGTCCGTGTTCCTCTGCATGACAATGTTTACATAAGGTAATGAGTTCAAAATCTTCATACTCCCAAGCCTTTCTGCCATCGAAATAATGAAGATGATGAACTTGTAACTGGTCATCAGGTAATTGTGCGCCACATCTAACACAAGTATTGTTATCTCGTTTAATGATGGCGCATCGTTTTTCATGCCATTTTTTATCCCGGTATGAAATAGAAGAGATGGAGGACATAGTATTTTATTATTTATGCGCCCAATACCTTATCCCAAGATACTCATGTAGTTCGGGATAATTGGAGACTGTTGGAGTCATCAGAGTCTTTGGGTCGATTATTACATACTTACTCTGGTCAGCTATAATTTCGCGCCATGAGCTTTCCATTCCTTTTTGTGTTACCTTGTACTTCTTAAGGAGAAGGTCATCGTTTTCAGAAGGAATGACGTGGACGTGAAGATAGTTGTCGGCTTTCAGTCTCTCGGTCATTTTGTTTCTAACCATATTCTCAGCCCAAAGAGTCTGCCGCATGAGCTGGTAAAATGGCTCATAATAATACAGACTTCCGGCATACTCGTTAAGGGATTTCAATTGAGAAGATGCTGAAATAAGATCATTGTATCGGTTCAAACGCTCTTCTCCTTTTCCGTTAGAGCCTTCGGGTTCTCCGTCACGATCCTCATTAGACTTGTCTTGATTAGTGTAGTGCTCTGTGTACTTCCACTCTATCGGTATAAGCCACAGTTCGCCTGATTTATGCCTTGCATATATCAGGGCATCTATCGATGTGCAGTTGCTTCCCCGATTCGGAGTGCCTTCGTTCAGGTGATCTTCGTCACTCACAACTTCAAAGGCGATGAAAGAAGGTTTCTTGTCTACCGGAATCGGAAGTAATTCTGTAAATTCATCACGGATATTGTTAAGTATGGAGAGAACGGCATCCGCATCATTACGGAGTGAGAACAGATGGTTAAGGCAAGCAATCTGTGAAGAAAGGACATGACCCGAAGGCTTCGATCCTCCCCACCAACCGATTCCATTCTCTTTAAAGTATCCAAGTGCGTCTTTTCTAATAGGAGCATACAGGTTTGATTCTCCGTCTGTCAATACAAACAAACGATCTGATCCTTCCTTACCCATGAAGCGACCTCCACCTTTTGTTCCATTGAAGATGCTACTGTTCTCGATGAGCTGCTGTTGACGCTCACATTCTTTGTCTTTGTAGTGTTTCATTTATTTAGTCTTTTAGGTTTGCAAAAGGTCTCTTTCCGTATACTGAAACAAAATTCTGTATCATTTGTGCTTCGATAGCTCTTGGGTCACATTCAGGAGTCGTTTTCCAAGCAACTATGAGTCCATCAGAATCAGCCAGTTGCCATAAAAAACGCCCACCCCAATGAGCTACTGCGACCCCTGCGCCAAAACTGAGCAACTGTCCTACTCGGTTACGAAGATTTGTAGCCTTACCAATGTAGACAGTCTTACTGTCAATAACATAATTTTCGGTTAGCACATCTATCGATACATTAGGATTCTTACCTTTGAAGAAACCACCTGTTCCTTTTTCAAGGAATTGTGGAGCAGCATTAGATTTCCTTATGACTACATACACGCCAGCTTCATCCGGAAGAATTGATGTGGCATCCCTGAGTATGGCAACCGGAATAAATCCTTCAAAGCCATCTTCTTTGTACTGAGCAATATCCTTATCAATGGAGATATTGATATTTCGTAGTGGAGTCACATCTTCCTTTTTAATCATTTTAACGGAATGTATTGACTCGTCGCAAGGGCTTTCTAAATCTGAAAGTTTCAAGGTTCCGATGTTGAACAGATTTTGCAGGTTTGCTACAGTATAGGCAATCCCAGGTGCCACCTCCGACCAATAAAGTCCTATCTTACGAAGCTTTGCCCGTATACCTTTCTGCTTTGAAACATCTGCTGATTCAAGTTCTCTCACCAAGGCGATGATGCGTTTTAGCTCTTCGCCAGTGAAAGTTGTTTTGGAATTTCTTTCTGCCATGGCTATTTGATATTATGAGATTCTTTATATTGTTTATAGGGATCCACATAATCAGGAGAACCCCAAGGTGCTAAAGTTTCGGTCTTATGAACAGGCTCCGCCTTTCTGGTAAAGTCGGTCTTTCCCCAGTCCATAATCCATCCAAGGAGCATAAACATTATCCAGCCTATCAGAATGTTTCTATGATTTTTTAGAATCTGTTTCTTCTCCTTAGGCCATCCTTTAGGATCTTCGGCCATATTCTCGGCATCGTATCGACGGCAATACCAATTCGCAAATATGAAATAAATCGGTGCAAGCAATGGCAGGAGGATCAGGTAAAGCCATAATCCATATCCCCAAAGACGACCAATCAGGACGTACCAAGGAGTAACATCAGTACTGGTACCTCTGAAGTTACCGTTGGCATCGTGATAGACTCTTGTATCGGGGAAAAGAGCATCGTGGAATAATGAACCGAGACTCCTCATATCTTATTGCGTATTATTGCTTGTTGGTATATCTCATTAATTCTCTCTCGTAAAGATAAAGGACTAATTACTGTCAATGAATTACTTCGTGCCAAAAGTGCCATAACGAAATCATTGGTAATCCGGATTCTCAAACGAATACGGAACTCTTCTTCATTATCAACGACAACTTCCTGAGACGAATGAAGTGGAGTCGCTTTAAGAAAATATCCGTCCATTGGAGAATATGATAATTCGACATCCTCAACGGGAATGGTCTCATCATCCCATATTCCATAGCTGTTTTGGAATAAACCGTTAGGGTCAAGTTGCTCGTTCCTTTTAAATTGGTCGGGAAGAATCTCCAGATTACTTATTCTATCAACTGCATAAACACGAAGCTGGCACATTTCATCAAATGCAACCATATACCATAGGCCAAGAGATTCTTTAAGAAAATGAGGACTTACAGTCTTGGAAATAATCTTGTTATTCTTGCGTATCAGTCGGTAATCAAACTTGATGAAATTTGAGCATTTAACAGCATGGATAATAGCTGAAATACTCTCAGTTCCTTTGGGTCGATGATGTTCAGGAATTATGAATCCGGATATGTCTGCCGAATGATTTATAGATGTCAGTAAATCAAAATTGAGAAGCAGCTCCTCATATCTTAAGTCGGAATTATCTGTACGTTCAGCTATGTAATATCCTTCTCCCCGGCGATTCTTTATATCTATCTCAAACAGGCTTTTTATCTCCGCAATATCTCTTTGAAGAGTACGGATGCTAAGACCCACTTCATATCCTCGTAACTCCATCTGGAGATTTAGATATGAAATCAGTTCTTCTCCTGGGATAACTTTGTTTTTCCCTGAAAGCTTCTGTATTATGAGAATATAGCGGATCAGCCGCCCCATGTTTTGATTCATGATGCAAAGATAATAAATGAAAACGTCAATTCGTGTCGTTTTCGTAATTTCTACCGTAAAAATTTTCAGGTTCGTGAATTTTGCCAATGTGTAATCAACGACTTTATCCGTTTTGTAATGATTGAGTCTCGGCAGGTGGCGTTTTTCTGTGCGAAGTTACTGCGCACGGGAGGAACGTCAAGTGCCGCTATGCTTTCCGTCGGCGTCCGCGCCCGTGAGCCTCCACAAATTTTCTCCTGCCTCAAAAATTTGGGTATCCCGTTCTTGACTTGTCTCCACACTTGCCTTTTCACTCCTTTTGTCCGCAGTTTTGGCTTGCACGAAAAACGGCCAGCCCTGCCGGAGAAGCTCAATCGAGCTTCACGAAAAGGGAAAAGATTAGAACTCAAACATTTCAATATTTCCGAACTATGAAAGGAACTGAGCATTTCAAGGCAGCAATCAAGCACTATCTTGATAAGAGAGCGCAGGAGGACGAACTATTCCGCGCCAAGTATGAAACCACCACTCGCACCATTGAAGATGTAGCAACATACATTCTCAATCAGGTAAAGGCATCAGGTTGTTGTGGGTTTGACGATGATGAAATCTACTCTATGGCAGTACACGTCATTGACGAGCCTAACATCGAAATCGGCAAGCCTATCAACTGCAATGTTGTGGTAAATCATCACATTGAACTGACAGAGGAAGAAAAGGCTCAACAGAGGGCACTCGCCCTCAAACGCTTCCAAGACGAGGAACTTCGCAAATTGCAGAACCGCAATTCCAAGCCCAAGACAGTTAAACCACAAGAGACCAAGCAACCCGAACTCTCACTCTTTGATGAATTTTAAGCCATGAAAGCCAAGACTAAATTTGAGAAACAGGTGGCAGCCTCTAATGAGAGGCTGACCGCCATATCAGTAAAGGCTATTGAGTGGGGTGTGAGAAATCTAATCAAGCATCCGGCATTCAGAGTGCCGAGTGGTGCTACCACTTGTGGAGACTGCGGTCATAAATTCCGACACGAGGGAAAAGGTATGTATGTGGTATGCCCACATTGTGGTCATAGACTTGAAATCAAGGACACACTTAAACGGACACTCAAGGAAATTACTTATTTTGCCGTACTTGATACAATTGACGGCTTGCAGGTTGAAAGAGTATTCTTATTGTCTGCCTACTTCAAGAAAGGAAAGCCCATGGATATAAGCAATAACGAGGTTTGCCGTCTATGGCTCAATGCAAAAGGTCAGACCGCTCTCACATCAAAGGCACGGACTATCGGCTATTATCGTGACTGCTTCAACTGGTGTTCGGATATTGAACTGAGGAATATGTCGGACGTTCACCATATCATAGCAAATACGTGGTACTATCCAAGATATAAGGCAATTCCGGAACTGAGACGCAATGGAATGTGTGGTAGTTTACCCGACTGCCACCCCTTTGAACTGATGAAGGCTCTTTTGACAGATGCGAGGATTGAGACGCTTATGAAAGCCGGAAACCATAAAGCGGTCAGATATTATCTTGACAATAGGTCTATGCTTGACAAATGCTGGAACTCCCATAAGATTGCAGTTCGTAACGGATATAAGATTGATGATTACGGATTGTGGAGCGACCTTATTGTGCTTCTCGCCAAGTGTGGACGTGATATTCACAACGCCAAATATATCTGCCCGATAAATCTAAAAGCCGAGCACGATTATTGGCTCAATAAGTCAACTACCGAGGAGGAAAAGCGCAGAAAAGCCGAAGAGTTATCAAAGGCAAAAAGGAAAGAGGAAGAGTTTTACAAGAGCAAATCCTGCTTTTTCGGTATCGTCATCAAGGATAAGGATATTGAAATTTCAGTGCTTGACACCATTGAAGCCTACCAAGCCGAGGGAGAGGCTATGCACCATTGTGTATTCAAGTGCGAGTATTATGCCAAGAAGAACTCTGTCATTCTTTCGGCTCACGACAAGGACGGCAACCGCATTGAGACCATTGAGTTTTCACTGACGGAGAATAAGGTGGTACAGAGCCGGGGAGTATGCAACAAAAACTCCGAGCATCACGACCGCATAGTTAATCTTGTAAATGCCAATGCCCACCGCTTCATCATGGCAAGGGCAACCGCATAGTTCAGAAATGTTTGAGATCCGGCTCTCTCCGTGAGGCGAGAGTCGGATATTTTCTGAATAAATAGGTAAACTAATAATATATATGCTTAATAACATAATAATATAGTAATGTAGTTTGAAATATTTTTATTAACTTTGTAAACTAAATAGAATGATATGGAAACCAGGACTATAACCATTGCAAATCATAAGGGAGGAGTAGGTAAGACAACTTCCACAGCGTCCATCGGAGACGCACTCGCCATCCTTGGAAAACGGGTTCTGCTGATCGACCTTGACGCACAGCAGAACCTCACGTTCACGCTTACGCAGAACGAGGAGCCGGAGACCAGCGTCTATGATGCGCTTGTCAAGGACGCACCGCTGCCTATCGTCAATGTAAGGGAAAACCTTGACCTTGTTCCGGCTTCACTGGAACTGGCAAGAGCCGAAATCGACATGGCTACCAAGATAGCGCGTGAGGGTATCCTCAAATCACTGCTTGAAGATTACCGTGACAAGTACGATTACATTCTCATAGACTGTCCGCCTTCTCTGGGTATTGTGACAACCAATGCGCTTGTTGCATCTGACCGACTTTATATTCCCTTGACCGCCGAGGCACTCCCGATGAAAGGGCTGGCAATGCTTGATGATGTTGTCGGTGAAGTGCGCAAACGTGTCAATCCTTCTTTGGAACTCGGTGGAGTCTTCTTCACGAGGTTCAACAACCGCAATCTCAACAAGGAGGTAGTGAAGATGATTGAGAGCCGATATGAGGACAAGGTATTTGAGACTAAAATCAGAGAGAATATCGCACTTGCCGAAATGCCGCTTTCAGGGCAGTCTATCTTTGAGTATGACCCTAAGAGTAATGGCGCGACCGACTACATGGCTCTTACGCAGGAAATCATCAAGCGGGAGGGAAATAGGTAAACTATATTATTGATAATATATACAACTAATAATAGATTCTGAAAATCATACATTAAACTGCTATGGCAAAGAAGAACTTAGCTTCACTGATGAACGGAATAATGGGGGAAGCAAAGCCGAAAGAACCGGAGGTTACTTCCGAAATACCGCAGGAAGTTCCGGTTTCAGAAGTGACTGAGGAGATGAAGGATAATCTGGAGACGAAACGCCGTCAGAATGTAGGCCGTCCACGAAAGGGCGAGTCCGGATTCAAGACAAACGAAGTTCGTGCCACCTTCATAGTGGATCCGGAACTCATCCGCAAGGTCAAATATATTTCTTTAGTAGAAAGCACACTTCTTAAAGATGTGATTTCCGATGCGCTCACCTCTTACATCGAGGCATGGGAAACAGAGAATGGCAAGATAAGGCTTCCGAAGAAAAAGTGACAGAATCGCAAGTTGCATATATTTGAAATATTGACATCTTTTCAAAATAAATATAATTGGATAAGGGTATGGAGAATCAAGATATAGAGAGAACCCCAGAGCAGATACCAAAGAAAGGACGTGGTGGGGCGAGACCGGGAGCCGGAAGAAAGAAGATATACGATTCGACGTTTGACTTCAGGAGATTGAAATGCAAGTCGAATTTAGCCGACCGTGCCCGAACCTGTATTACAATACTCAATTCCATACCGGACAGAGATCTGTCTGACATTTACTGTACTAAGATGAACGGTGAGCAGAATGAATGGAAAGGTGCGAGATTCAAGACCTGGACAGATGCGGATGCATTTTCTTCAAAATGGAACATCCGGATCAACGATGAGTTTGACGAGAGGATCTTTGTTCTTGCACTTGTCCTACAGAATCCGAGGAACGTCACTCTACACTGGTTCAATCACGATGGTACTGTTCAGCTACGATGGAAACGTGTCGATGAGATAGGTTCTATCATGGTAAGGTATGGAAACCTTATGGGCCGGAAGAACAGGCTGAAAGCCTCAGAGCAGGAAATATTAGACAAGATTCCGAGTCATCAAAGTGAGATTATGGAATTTTTGTCAGAGCAGCTTGGCATTTGAGCTACGAGGCTGAGACATTTTATCAATGATCTATTTGTATCTATCCTTACGAAGCCATCCGGATTGCTCCGTGTAGTACACCGAGCAATCTTCGGCTGAATAATGGGAAGTACTACCCCAAATGAAATCTTTACCGCCGGGGACACAATAAAAATAACCGAGGTTACGCTACACTTCACTTCGGTCATTTCCGCGTCCCCGACCAGGGAAGACTTTATCTGAAACGGAAACCGGTCTTAATCGACAATCATTCTGAAACGGTGTCTTGCCGTCTGCATGCTGGTCGGCAGTAATGGCGACGAGCCATATAAATGTGGCGCCCCCATTTCACTGCCACTTGGAAGATGCAAACCATCCGGATTGCTCCGTGCCGTACACCGAGCAATCTTCGGCTGATATAATTGGAACCACTACCCAAAATGGATTTTATACCGCTGGGGACACAATAAAAATAACCGAGGTTTCGATACTCTCCACTTCGGTCATTTCCACGTCCCCGACAGAGGAAGATTCAGAGACAGTTAAAAGGATTCTGATAAGGCTTCATAACTGTGTTATAAGCAAGTCTACTGGGATGACGGGGATTATTCATATTTGTTAAATCTCCCAATGAAAACAAAGAGCAGCCTTCATGCTTTACTATTAATTTCATGATATCATCCCTGCAATCCTTAAGCCATCTGACAGACTCTATTGAATCACCATAGCAAAGAAGAATTTTGGCGTTGGGCTGATGGCTTAGAGTATCAGAAATTATCTCCATGTTCCGCTCATGAAGTGTTAGATTAAATTCATGCGTTTGATTCAATATCTTGGGTGAAGTTTCCCGTAGAGGATAGAGATTCAGCATAATAAAGCCATCAAAGTTATATAAAGACCGTTCATTCCATTTGTTAATGAAACCAATAACTTTGCGCATGGTGGCATCTGGAGTGGTTTCATCAGCTGTGCTGGGGTTAAGACCAATAACGACTAATGGCCGATCTCCTTCTTTCTTGAGATAGAAACGGCATTTGAAGCCGTTCACTTCTTCTGCGAGACATTTCACATCTGTGTACTCCATTTCATTTGATCTTATTGAGTATTTCCTGAATATTGTTCCGAGACATGAGATTAATGGAGAGTTTAAGTTTCGTATTCGGATGGTCTATCAGTATAAGATCATTGGTAAGCATTACTTCATTCTCAATCCAATACCCGAGCACTTTTTTCCATATTTTATGAATATTAGAAGACGGGATTATAAAAAGAGGACGGTTGTCTCCCTTATTATTCACCAGATAATTTACGAGTATACGGAGATAATACTGAGATGGAAGCAGTCCGGCTGCTAATGGATCAGATCCATTACTTGAATAATAGGCATTTGCATTAATGACACAGACATTGTTGAGTAATGACTGCTCATCCACTTTAAGCTCCCATGCTAAAGTTCGTAATTCTGTTATCCAATGTCGATATGTTACAGAATTATAGGCATCACTTACAGCTATCCCGGAACCCCTGAATTCTGTATCATCGTAAATACCCGTACCGTCCAAGCACATCCACCTCCTCACCATAGTTTGCACAGATTCCATCAGTCTTGGTTCAAATGAAAGGACAACATTAGAGCACCTGGAGATGAAATCATCCTGTCTAGGCATATCACCAAGGACAATAATTTTTGCAGTTAGAGGATTACCATACCAAGGTTCCGGACAAGGGCCAACAGGAAATATCTGACCAATGGAATCATTTTCAATATCATTTATATGATATTGAGACAACAATTCTTCATCTCCTGGATAAAATACAAAGTTATCATCCTTATACATCTGATACTCATTGACATTTTCAGAGGCAATTTCCCATCCATTAGTGCGGAATACAGTCTGGTCAGACACTTCGCGATAATCCTCTTCAAGGAAATGAAGTCTTGAATTATCGAGAGGAAGTCGATAGCATCTCAGGAGATCTTCCACAAAAATATCTATGTCGGTATCTAATGAATTTCTACGATCCGAAATGCTATCTACATGATTAACTGCAGCCGTTAAATTCCAAACAGCATATTGAATATCTCTTGCAGAAATATCAGGACGAGAATCAAGAATGCTCTTTACTGCCTTCTTAATATCAAATCCGTGGGTTATTGCGTAAGCCAAGTCAAGCAATTTTTCTTCCACTGGGTAACGTTTGTACTCATCGCAAAAAGAGTCAAAATACACCCGGTAAGTTTTGGGGAGATTAATCTCACTGTAATCTCCATAGCGTTTTAGATAATAATCAGGGTTCATAATGTTACTAATACTCGTTTATTATTACCAATTCAGTAACAGAGATATGGACTCTCTGAAAACTAAATTGTGATATAACGCACTTGGGCTTCTTTATATTGTGTAAAGAAATAACATAATAAGTAAAAATAGTTATAATAAGCTCTGAAAGACACAACAGTCGGCAGTGTGACGACGTGCCATAGCGATATGGCGCCGTCCACATCTGCCTAATTGGAATAATCAATCCATCCGGATTGCTCCGTGTAGTACACCGAGCAATCTTCGGCTGATATAATGTGAAGCACAACCCCAATAGAATTTTGTACCGCCGGGGACACAATAAAAATAACCGAGGTTTCGCTGCTCTTCACTTCGGTCATTTCCGCGTCCCCGACAGGGAAAGACTATATCTGAAACGGAAACCGGACTTAATCGACAAACATTCTGAAACGGTGTCTTGCCGTCTGCATCAGTCGTAGGCAAATGCTTATGACTGAGACAGCCGAATCCATGAATATCAACAGCTCCGCTGGTCGGCAGTAATGGCGACGAGCCATATAAATGTGGCGTCGCCATTTCACTGCCACTTGGAAAATAATGTCGGTGAGATTGCTCCGTGTGACACACCGAGCAATCCTACACCGATATAATTGAAATCAATGCCGAACCCGAAATTGTCAGCAACGCCGTAATGATCGAGGTTTCGTAGACTCAACCACGTTCATTTCCGCGTCGCTGACTAATGAAGATTCAATCTTTAACGAATACCTGCCTATAACGAATACCAATCCGAAAACGAATGTCTGTTTGATCCGATAACTCGATAGTCTGTTCTATGACTGACGGGATACTAATCTTTGAATTGTTGTCATCTTTTCAAATCCCTTGTCATTTCCGGATCTTATCGGCCGGACTCGTTTTACAATGCAAAGTTACTGCGGCAGGGTATGAACGCCAAGGGCCGCTTATGCTTTGAGCGGGAGGCCAAAGCCGGCAGCCTTCCACAATTTTTTCCTTCCTCAAAATTGGGTATTCCATCTTTGTCCTCCCACTCAACCCTTGTCTTTTCAACCCTTTTGCCGCAGTGCGGAATGCATGTAAAACGGTATTCCCGACCGAGAAGCTCCACGGAGCTTTACAAGAGGGAAAAGAATTGGAACTCAAACATTTCTAAACATTCCGACTATGAGAGTAAAGAAAATGACAATAGAGGAGGGAAAAAGACTTGGCATCAGCCGTTTCCCCAATTTCCACCGCACAGGCTCGGTACAGGGAATGAAGAAACTGTACTATGGCGCTGACTGCCTTCTGGTACGATGTGGCAACTACATATACAACGTGACTACCGAACCTCAAATCTACAATCAGGCAACAATCTAAACCCCAACCGATATGAATACAGACATTGACTTCATGGATATCGCCGACGGCGACAAGGCATTCGTTGAAGAGTTTGAGAACTTTGTCAACGGCAGAGTGAGCAATCCCGATAAGACCGGAATGGCGATGACCACAATGCACCGCTATCTTCAGCAGCAGGCGTTCAAGGTCTTCATAGGTTATATGAAGGCTCTCGCCCACAACTACCGAAAGGGAAGATATGACCAACGCAACGAGTGGGCATCGAAGCTCGCTGATGTGGCATACTCCTCACTCATTGAGGCAGACCTTATGTATGACCCCGATTATACCGACCTCAAAAACAAGTGATATGGACGATACCGATTTCCCCGAATATGGACGGCAGTGTGAACTGAAAGAGCCGTGGCGAGGCTACCACCGAGGAACTATAGTAGGACGAAACGGCTACCGCTTCATTGTGGAGTTCAGCAGTGGAGCAAGAATAGAACTTTATGATGATGAAATACAATTTGACTGATATGTGCAGACTACAGACACCACAACTGGAGGAAACGTTAAAGGACTTTCCTCTATACTCCCAGGACGGAAAGGGAAAAGACGCGATATGCCGTGCTATATTCATGCTTGGCTCTGCAAGATGGTTTATCCTTGAAGGCAACAAGGAGGGTGACGATACCGTTATGTTCGGAATCGTTATCGGACTGATAGAAGATGAATATGGATATATTTCACTGAAAGAGTTATCCGACATCGAGCTTGACCTCACGGATAAAGGTTACGGAAAGCACCGCATCACCCAACTTGAAGACTTCAAGCCGAAACCTCTCAAAGAGATTAACGACATCCGACTCAAAAACTTCCTTGCAAGGTTTGAGGATAAATGAAAATCAGTCAGCCGTGGCATAAAGATCCACGGCTGACATTAAACAATCACACGGATTATGTATATTGATGACTTGACAGGTGCGGTCGTAAAGTGTGCCGAGGATAACGGTTGGAAGGTGGATGCCGGAATCTACTATAAGGAACAGAAAGCCGAATTTGAATTTGGCAAGTTCAGCCCTGCCGGACGTGACTTTTCTTTCAGGGCAGAAATGAAGTGTGCCAATATCAACTCACTCATTGAACATATCGAAGACTACTACGAGGATTTTGATGTGGACTATGAGACCTATATATGGCTCGACCAATGGGGACACGGAAAGAACGGTGCCCCTTATAGGCTTCGCACGGTGCTTGAGGATTCAGAGGCTATCGAGAAGATGGTCGGCGAGCTTCTTGAAGCCATCAGGAAGATGGAAGTGCCGGAAGAATACTGACCGTCTTTGAAAATACTGAAAAAAGACCTGCCATATCCTCACGGACGTGGCAGGTCAGGGTGTGTGGAATTGTACCAAAATATTCACCAAACTAAATCACTTTTCATTATGAGATACTTTGTTTTGCATAGCGATATAATCAGAGTAGCGGTCAAGCAAGGTTGGCTTGTATCGGTTACAATGTCGGAGGAAAACTCATTCTACTTCGATTTCCAGAGACGGACGCTCGGCGGCTTGCCGTTCTGCTTCACCGCTGAGTTGTCGGAAGGCATTGTCGGCACACTTGTGGACGAGATCATCTCCTTCGTCGAAGAACTCGACCCAGAGCGTTATGCCGATGAATGGTCAGATGCATCCGGTCAGTTCTCACCGACCCGATACCTCCAGGCCGTTGCCGATATGGACGACATCCGCACCCGTGCGTGGCTTCTTGCAGTCGAGCTGTCGGAACTCGCCCGGATACAGGATGAAGTGCTTACGTTCCAATGGTTCCTTTGGAACTGAGTCAGGTCATTCTCTTTCTTCCCTTTTTCGGCAGACCCGCCTGTTTGTATTCAATCAGGGTCTGTCCGAGGAACATGAACCGGCTGCTATGCCCGGTAAGAAGATAAGAGAGCGGCCTGTCAGGATTATTCACGTAGTCATAGACTGTGCAGCGGTGGACACCGAAATATCTTGCGGCTTGTCCAGCGGAGTACAGCTGTTCTAGTCTTATGTCAGGTTCTTTGTTTCGGAATTTCATGTCGGTAATCTTATAATCTTCAATCAGATTACAAAATTACTGCTTAAAAGAGTGCCTTCAAAGAGGTAAATATCGGATAATGTGGGATTTAGTGGGATTTTGTAGGACTGACGAGTTATATTGTGTGATCCATTCGGAAGGTTGGTAACACCAAGAAAAATATTATTGGATTAAAAGACCCATATATCCCCGGGAGTTGACAACGGTGACATCGGTTCCACAATAAGTCAGCCTGAAAAATAAGCAGCTATAACGTCCTTTATTACAATACTTTTCTATTTTTAGAACTAAAAGAATAATATCATAATATAACCGTATAGGTGTCAACATATGGCTATAAAATTTTACAAGATGATTGTTTTGTCAACCGTTGTCAACGTTTGTCAACGCTATGTTTTCTAATGTAATGGTTGTGTAATAGCAGTTTAGGTTCGGTCAACGTTGTCATCGCCGTATCATGTACCTTTTATTTTTCAAGATTATCGACTGAAAGTAAAAAAGACTACCCGAATGGATAGCCTTATAGTAGATTCCTATGCTATTTTATATTTCTATCACTGCATCAGGACGGAATGTAAGATGTTCATTCTGGAATACATAACCGAGCTGGTTGCTTACGCATTGAGTCTTACAGATGGTCTTGTCGATGTTCCTGTGGGAATGACCATAGATCCAGTAGGAAATAGGACTTCCGGCAATGTAATTACCTAATTCTACAGTAAAGGCTCCGTTGATGCTGCTGTTTTTAAACTCAGGAGACATCAGATCGAATGATGGAACATGATGGGTTGCAACTATTATCTTGCTTGCATTTGATTGAGAAACGGCTTTCTCAATAAAGGCTCGGCACTTAAGATGCTCTTCGTTGAATCTTTGAGCTGAAAGGCGGAACTCTCCGTTACGGATTCTATTGAAATCACTTACACAGCGTTCTGTAAGGTATTCTTCTGCCGGAGGTATAAACGCCCATAACGTCGATGCTACAAGGTCTGTCTCTTCATCGAGAGGCACCACTGCATTGTAGCAGACCTTGACATTGGGTCGAACCTCCAAGGACCATCCGTCATGAAGTTCGTTTATATTGAAAAATTTGTACAGCTCATGGTTGCCGGGAACGACAATCACCTTCCTGAAATTCTCGGATGCCCAGTCCCAGAACGGATGCGTCTGATAGTTGGCGTCTCCAAGATACCCTATGTCTCCGGCCAACACAAGAATGTCAGCCGAAGGAATGATAGGATTTTCCTTTAGCCATTTCGAATTTACACCAAATTCAAGGTGGAGATCTGATGCGTATTGTAATCTCATATCAGAATTATAACTTTACAAAAAGATCATCCAATCGTTTTAACAGATCCTTTGGTGTTATCCTACGTAACCCCATATCTTTTATCAGGTTTGCGTCTGGCATATCCGATTCGACCTGTTGACGGAATGATACGACATCTTCATATAATTTCTCGGGGAGCCCAAATGTCTGGTCACCGGATGAGATGGAGGCGATAAGACGAAAGACATCGTTACGGTGTTTGCGTATATGTTTCTCGTCTCCCTCGCCGGTTTCAGCCTTACGCCTCTTCATCTCCAGATATGCCTTGCATTTAAGGGCTATCAGACTTTCAACATTTGAGATATGCACACCTTCTTCCACTGTACTGTGTTCGAGGGTATAGTTGTAATATTCATCATCAAGAAGTATGGCAGACAGACTCGACAGATCAGCATCAGTCGGAATAGGTGTGATATGCACGTCCGGAGGAAGTTCAAACACATCAAGTGAACGGGAGAACAGTTCCACCTGTGTAGGATATTCCGGATTAGCGGGCTTGTTAAACCTATAATACTGCTGCTTCGGTTCTTCTCCCTTCTCTCCAACCTGATTTTCCTCATATCGGGCCGCTTTGACAAATTTCCAGAACTCTGCCACAAAGTCATGGGAAAGTGCTTCGATTATGAGTATCATATCTATATCTTTGGTCGCTCTCGGTTTCTGACCAGCAGCATCTTCATGTACCTCACAGGCTGTACCGCCTATGATGACATAATTATCCTGATATTTACCGAAATGTTCCTTGAACTTTTCTATTCCTTTTACCATATAATGTCATTTATCATGTTTTCAAGTTCTATCTGCACCCTCTCGTCTTCGTAGTCTTTCAAGAGAAGATATAGAGATAATTTATCTACTACTCCGGTTCCAGAAAGCAGGGCGGGATCATATTTCCATACTTCAATGCCGGCCTCTCCAAAAGGATCCCAATAGATATCCTTTTTCTTTAGATTCTTGTATTCCTCTTTTGATACGGCAATCCGGTAAGGGCCCCCGTTCAGAAGGGAATATTCAGCCAAAGCGTTCTGTTCTGACACAAGTCCATTTTCGCTTATTCCCAATTCAGGAGTATAAACGATGAAATCTACCGGGGTTTCCAGATATGGCAAAGCTTTTTCCCATAGGTCTTTTCCCTGATAGTTAAACTGTATCTGCTTTTCCTTACCTCCGGACAAGGTTACGAACCCCTTTTCTTTCATCCATCTGATACCTCTGTTCACAGTTGCATAGGAGGTTTTCAACTTTTCAGCGAGTGTCTGCATTGTTATTCCATCTATGTTTTCCTTTTCAAGATGGTATAATACGGCTAATTGGAAAAGCACGGGGGGCTTTTCGGGTTCTTTGTGCTGCTCTGGTTTCTCGCGGCTGACAACCAAGAAAATCGATGGTAGAAATAGTTGGCGATTACCAACAACTATATCGATATTGCTTTTAGTGTAACGGTGAAACAGGTAAGATGCAATCTTATTAAAGACAAAAATTGGTATAATTCCTGTTTGCTTCAACAGAACTTCCTTCTGTCTCGCTAAGACAGTTGGTGCCATATTCTCGTCATCATCGCCTACTCCGGCTATGATGAAAGGCTTATTATAGATTTCTGTCTGGTAGTAATCATATGCTCCGCTCAGACCGAAAGGGATCTTCTTCTTTATGGTTGGTTGCAGTTCCATAGCTTTTATTTTCTCAGGCAGGAACTCATTGATACGGTTTATAGCCGTAATAATATAATCAGGAATATTGCTCATAATCACATCGTATGATTTTGTGCAAAATTAGTGATTTTATCCGAGACTGCCAAATAATATTTCTCTTGAAGTGCCTTTATCATCTTACTTCATGTATAAATCATACATCATTACCCGATATCCAAAGCATTTTCCAAATCCGATGAAACTTCGGTTTCAAGGTCTATACCAAAAGCGTCCTTCAAAATCAAATAATCGAAGCACAGGGCTTTCGGGCGATTTGTTTTCTTCCGTCTTATCTGCTGTCCGTTGACAGTCTCGACTGAGTAATCAATGTCTCCATTCGGAAGCAGAATTGAAAACCTGTCCTGTTTCAAACCGAGGTAAGAGTTATGTGATTTCAGATAAGACATGATGGTGGACCAGTAGGATCTCGCTGATGTGGCATTGTTGCCGCGTCCGCTGAATAATGGGGATATTGCAGCGGCATTAAGGTATAATACCGGTCTCGCCTCGCTGAACTCTATGTCCTCGCTTACAGACAAAGGTCGGAACTTCCTGAGATACCTTATATTGAAATGTACTCCTTCCACACATTTGCCTGTTGTCTGGAATCCCTGAAGCATATTCCAAAAGTCTCCGATCTCGGAGCTTTCCTGTGCCAGTTCATTCTGATTGAGGACTCCCTTGACGGCTGTATCGAACAGATCCGCATAGCTGAACGGCAGGTCAAGGACTGTCTCCAATGACCTATAAGTTGCCAGCGGTATCACCCAGTTACCGAAGATACGCTCATGAACGGTTACATCACCAAGTTTTGTCGCAAGCTCGCGCTTGCTCATGGCATACGCCTCCGGAAAATTCTTTTCAAATAGTGAGCGATATTTCAATAGTTCCACTGTAAGGTGTGTCAGCCCCATATTGCATAGTGTCACTATATCCTCATATCGTGCTCGTTCTGTCTGATTGAATGATGTTTTTGTGAACGTGAGAAAAATCACTCTGGTATATAGCGCCATATCCTGTGTAGGTTTGTCCTGACCGCATAGGGCTATCCCTGTGCTGACTATGGTCTGAGCGGCCATTCCGTCTGTGTTGGTGTTCTTCTTAGTCTGACCGCCGCCTCCCCAAAGACCTTTGAGATAAGCTATCTTTCGTATATCGAGGTCATTCTTATATTCATCGAATACGACAAGGGTGTTGACAGCCTGCGAGACCCTGTCGTTCATTGCCGGAACTGACGTGACACCAAGGTTCGGAGGGTCAATGCCATGAATGAAGAATGACTGAAGGGATGTGGCAAGTGTTGTCTTACCTGTTCCTTTCTCACCGAACAAGTTGAGTATCGGGAAATGCCGGGTACGCCGGAACACAACGTCCCGGAATACAGTGGCGAACAGATAGCACAAGGCTATTCTGGCGTTTTCACCGAACACTGAGATAAGTTTCTCTGAAAATATTCTCATTGATACACCGTTACGATTCTCATGTACCATAAGCCGTTCAAACTGGTATATTTCAGGGTTATTTCGATACATTTTCGATGTCGCAGGGATATAGAACGCCTTACCGTTGGAGCCTCGGACTATGCCCATATCGTCTACCTGAAAGAATGTTCCATCTGTAAGTATGCCGTTACCGAATGTGAAGAAGTCATTGATGCTGTCCCAGCCGAGCTTTCTGATCCTCTCAGCAGTATCGGTCTTCGCATACAGATACCTTTTTACCCGATTGAGCTTTTCTATCTTGGCAAGCCATATAAAGTTGCCAAGAGTACCCACCTTCTGCTGAAAGGCATTGAGGGAACACATTTCAGACTCCTTTATCTCCAGCAAACGTCTGTCTCCGGCTTCGTTCTTCAGTATGAAGATTCTGGTTCCGTTGTTGTCATCACCGATATGGAACATTGGCTCCATTACAAAGTTGGATATTATAACCGGATCCTCTTCCTCGCTGCCGATGGTATAATAACAGTTGTCCCTTATAAATAACCCAGCCTGTCTTAAGGCGTCAACTTCACGCTGGCGTTCATCGAGGGCAGATGTAGAGTCTTTCTTCCTTCGGTTCTCGCCGCGAGCTTGACTGATGGCATCACGCCAGAATTTTGTCCGACCATGAATCTTACTGAGTTGATCAATGCACTGCTCAACTATGAGCTGGTCATTTATATAAGTAAGCAAACCGGCAATCTCGGAAACGGCAGCTCTCTGTTTAACAAGCGAGTCTGCTTCAAAAAATCTTTTTTCCGCAAGCCACACCACAAAGTATTTTTCAGGTAGATTAATATAATTCTCCTTATTCTTGATATAACTGTCAGCGTCATTCTTTCCCGGTTTTACCCTCGGTGCGTCCTCTGGTGGCTCCGCCATGTCAGGGTACATTTCTCTAAGTTCATCATCGGGTATAGGGACTTCTGCAAAAGGGAGTTCCCTGACCGTGACTTCAAGACCCTTGCGCAATGCCGCTGCACCGTTTTTCATCACGGCTTCAAATCCAGGTCCGAAAAGCTTGCCGTCCGCGACATCCGAATCCGGAATGAAACAGACAGCATCTGTCAGACGTTTGAGCTGATCATATTGGGAGTCAGTCCATGCTGTTCCTAATGACGCAACTACATTCTCTATCCCAACACTTTGCAATCGAAGAACATCAGGAGCACCTTCTACTATAATGACATCGGGAGATTTCTGTCTTGAGGCGCGATCAATACCAAACAACGAAGCACCTTTATTGTAAATCTCCGAGTTTGGAGAGTTTAAATATTTTGGAGACTTGATATTATTACCAATGTAACGTCCCGTAAAACCTATTATTTGCCCCCAGCGGTTTCTAATTGGAATCATAATCCGCTTTCTGAAGATAGCATAGGTTATTCCGGTCTCATCTTTCTTGATAAGTCCAGTTTCAATAAGATTATCTGATGATATGCCCGATTTATGACAGTATTCGATTAATGTTTTGCCATTTTCGGGAGCATACCCGATGCCACTGATTGAACAGAACTCTTCTGACCATCTTGAATATGCGTATTCTCGGGCTAAACGGCTCTCATAACTTATATCAATTCGTAATCTGTCCACAAAGTATTTTTGGACAAGCTCATTGACTGCGATTAATGATTCTTTGTGCTGATAGGCTATTCGCTCTTCTTCTGAAATATCTTTATCAGTATATTCAACAGCGATTCCATTATCCCTTGCGATCTTTTCAACCGCTTCGTGAAAGGGAAGATTCTCGATATCCATAATAAAGTGTATTCCATCACCGCCTCGACAGCATCCGAAACAATGATAGACATTTTTCTGAGGTGATACAGAGAATGATGGGGTACGTTCAGAGTGAAAGGGGCAAAGACCTACAAGCGAAGATCCCTGTCTAGTCAACTTGACATAAGGCTTGACTATCGTATCGATGTTTAATGCCCGTACCAGTTCAAGTGTTCTATTGCTTATCATATCATTGTAAGTTTTTTCCAACATTCAATAATAGACGAGCCTGAAAAGACCGGTCTACGATGATTGCTTGGATTAAGAGGCTGGATGAGTCCCTTTATCCTGTATTTCAGAAACGTCTTATGACATACGCCCAATTCCATACACGCTCTTTTAACTGAATACACACCGTCCGGACGGCATGTCGGCTCAAATTCTCTCATTGTTTTTGAATATTCCTTTTTCCCGTTCCACACGATAGTTTAATCAATGCCAACTAAACCAAATTTTGTTTAGATAAGTTATCCTCTCAATCAAAATAATCTTGAATGGTTCTTTGAAGAAGTCGAAGTTGCGACATAGGATATTCTATTTTGCCCGGCCTCTTTATTGGCTGGACTTTTCCTTGACGTCTCCAACGATCCACGTTACGTCTGCCAAAAATCTCATAAGCCTTGCGTTGACTTATAAATTCAGGATCTTTCTTATCTGCCTGTAAGAGTCTAACAACTCTCGATGCCAAGTCGTTAACAAAAGTGTCATAGGGGATAAGATGATCAAGGAATTGTATTGGTCCCATGATGTCTTCTCTTATCAAGAGACACGTGTAACCTCTATAGTATGGGCTACCCGGTCAGTTTTGGTTGTAAACTGCCTGCTGTATATTGCACCCAGTTCAGATGCCTGTGTACGCACACTTTTCAGTCGTGCAATAGGGAAAATCACTGAATCCCCCACATTCAAGCCCATAAGGGTCGGACGAATTTTTTGGTTATTTTCGCACATAACGATATTTTTAACATGAAAAACTTGTTTGTTTGATGATTAATGATTAACTTTGCAACCATGTAACCAGCAATTAAGAAACGCGAAGTTACCAAATATTGTTTAATCAAACAATAGACTGTTTAAGTTTTTAAGATTTAATCACTGTTTAATGTTTAATATTGAACTCAAAGAAGTCCACATAGGACAGGCAATCGACAAGCGCCGTGAGGAACTCAATATGAGCAAATCCGAATTTGGAAGGCTCATTAAGGTTCCCCAGCAGCACGTCAATCGTATCTTTGAAAGAGAGACGATTGAGACTGCCAAGCTTGTCAAGATTTGCCGGGTTCTTGATTTCAATTTCTTTGCATTATATTGTGATTTTCCTGAAAACGTCTATGCTTTCATGGCAGCTGTGGCAATGGGAAACGGCAATGCCCTTAATTATATAGGTGATGCCGCTCTCTCTTCCCAAATCGAGAAGCAAGAACAGAAGATTGAGAGTATGGAGGAGAATAAATCAACCCTAAACGCCCGTATAGCAGATCTAAAAGACCAGATTGATTCGCTCAAATCTCAACTGGTCGACAAAGACGAGCTAATAAGGGTGTATAAAAGTCAAGTAATCAAATAATTAACAAGTAATTTATTTGGAATGAACTTCATATCAACACCCCCCCCCAAAAATGTTGACCAATTGTTGACCAACGCAGTCCAACTATCTGAAAACTCGATTGCTATTCCTGCGGCGCAGGCTGCAATAGAAGACTAATCTCTTTAGAGACTAAATACATAACTTATAACAAGGCCGTAATGCCCCAATCGGCATTACGGCCTTTCTTAATCTCACTAAAATATGTCCGAAGCTGAAATGAATGCATATCGGTTTGGCTCAGGAAAAGAGCCTACTGATGAGATGCTTGCGCAGATAATGCATGAAGCGTCTGTTGATGCAAAAAAACGCCATGAGGAGGCCACAAAAAGATTCTTTGAGGAATTACGTCTTGGTGCTGATGAACAGCAAGCCAAATGGGCAGAACGCATAAACAAAGTCAAGAATGGCAACTGCGGAACATAAACCAGAACTGATTATAATTGCCGGACCTAATGGATCAGGCAAGACTTCTATTACCCAAAAGTTTCTTCATCACGAGTGGGCTGAAGGTACAACGTATATAAATCCGGACCAAATTGCTAAAGATATGTTTGGCAATTGGAATGACAAAGAGGCCGTTCTGAAAGCAGCTAACTATAGCTTAGACCTTCGCGAAAAATGTCTTGCAGAAAAGAGAAGTTTCGTATTTGAGACCGTTTTTTCTGCACAAGATAAAATTGACTTTGTTAACAGAGCCAAACAAGCAGGGTTCTTTATTAGGATATTTTTTATTTCCACCTCAAATCCGGCAATCAATGCCTCACGTATCGCCAAGCGTGTAATGGAAGGTGGCCACGATGTGCCTATTACCAAAATTATTTCCCGCTATAACAAATCGATTCAGAACTGCAAGACAGTATCATCAATCGTCGACCGCCTGTACGTCTATGACAACTCGATAGACGATGCAGATGCCCTCCCCCTCTTCCGACTCTCCGACGGAGCTGTTGCGAAGCAATACGCCGAAGATATTCCCAAATGGGCTAAAATGTTACTTTAATAATATATTAATAATACAATAATCCATAATGGCAAAATTTATTGGAACTGAACAAGAATTCATAGATTGATTTGGTACACAACACTTTTGACTAATGCTGTAAAGTCATATATTCCAAAGAAAGTTAAAGGTAAAAGCTGCAGACATTGCAAAAGATCAAGAGAACTCCAAGCGGCTCATCTCCCTGGTACACCTGGAAGGATGGAAATCGCAAGAAACACACTTAGAGAATATTTTTACAAAGCCGGTACCGAAACTCTTGAAGTTGACATGCATGAGTTTTTAAGTAAATTTTATGAAGCTCATCAGCCAATTAAGGATCATTCCACGTTTCTTTGTGACGAATGTCATAAATAATATGATAAAGAGGAAATAATTTGTCGAAGACCGAAAGGTTCAAATCTCTTTTGCGGATACGGAAAGCTAAAGGATTAATTATTGATTGTTCAAATGTTGAATCCAAACTCCTAACTGGCTGGAAGAATGTCACCAATTATTGCGGCGTAAGCTGCAATAGATGACTAAGATATAGTTTTAGATAATAAACTTTAGGCTGTAATACGCCAATAAACAAGGTGTTACAACCTAAAATATTCTTAGGGGTGGTGTTCATTGGAAACGGAAAATGAGTAACATGAACGGCAAAAGCAGACACCAGGACCTACACCTGATGAGAGGGCTGCATACACCAAACATACACCAGAACATATACTAAAAAAACTATGTAAATGCCATCCTTGCGTCATTTGGAAATTGATTGAAATATTCTGCATAGAAAATGGGCTTTAACGCACTGCGAAAGTACGGTAAAGCCCACTATGCGGAAAAGACAGGGATTATTGGAATAAATCCTCGTTATTTTTTTTGTTAAGTAGTTGATCAAGTATAGCTTGATAATTGAGCTGAGAAATCAAACTGTCAAAATCTTCAGCACCTTCAAGTGCAAAGTAAATCTGCTCATCTATATAGCGATTAGACGATGATGTTACCTTTGGTGCCCAAACTGCAATCATTTTTCCATTGTCAAGTATAAGGAATCTCATCTTAATTCTTTGTCCAAATGAGAACCACCATTTAGAACCAGACCAGGCTATAGTTACTGAAGGGAATTTAATATCAAATTCTTTATCCATTTCGGTAACATTATTTTCCTTAGCAACTTTAACCCAATCTAAGTATTTGGCTTTAACAAGTTCTAAGGCAGTTTTAAATAACTCAAGATCCTTGCCATCTACCGAAATAAACGCGTGCTTTGCATCTTTTGCCATAATACCGACATATACACTTTGAAGCTTATCATTCTTCTGCGCAGCTTCAATTTCAAACTCTTTGAGGCTGTGTCGTAATTAAGGTTTACGTCGCAGCCTCCTTTTTCTGAGTTCTGAGTTTCGGATAATTTTCAGGCAACAGATTTTTGTGGATTTTTCCAAAATATCCGATTCTCAGGC
>JAAUYS010000098.1 GCA_014804995.1 Clostridia bacterium | reverse complement strand
TTCCGCACGTCGTCGACGTACGTCCCCTGTGCGTTCTCGTACCAGTCTATCCAGTTCGCGTCATGAGTGAATGACCCGGCCTCGATTGCCTTGTCTATCAGCTCGCCACCGTCGATGCCCTGGATACGGGAACTCACCAGTTGCTCTATCTTGGCCCGATCCTCGCCGCTCGCGCGCTCGAAATACGCGATGAACTCGTCCACCGTATGGTACGAATCCCTGTAGAACAGGCCGTCTATTTCCTTTACTTCCATGAAACGGCCCAATGGCTCCGTGAAAATCACGTCGCCGTCGACGGCCGATTTGCCGCCTGCGGTCAATACGGAAAGACCGACACCGAAATTGCCTTCATCTGGCGTCAGCTTGATGCTCTCCTCGTTATCGGACAGGGTCAGGGTGTCGGTATACACGGACTTGTCCGTCCACACCTCTCCGTCCTCCAAGTCAGTCCATGAACCGAGGGTCACAGGGTCTGCCTTCAATGGACCGCCACTATCCGCCGTTTCGGCAAACAAATTGGGCAAACTGCCGTTCAAGGCCAAGGCGGAACCGGCTATGATGCTGACGCCCAGCAATCCCGCCACGGCCATAGTAAGCCATCGCTTTACCTTAGGTTGCATACCCCTTAGCTCCTTTCAAAAAATATACTTCGCATGGTTGACATGCTTAATATAAGTATGGAATACGGAACGATGGTTTGCAACGTTTTCAAACTTGAAAGCACCAAGACTCAAACTTGACACGAATGGCATACGTATGTTAGACTATAGTCAAAACAAGCGAAAGCGAGGAACGGCATGTTCACCCGAAAGATACGCAACCAGGAGTCAGACCCGCCCGTAGACATACTCGACAGTAACGATGTCTACGTATGCTCATGCAGGATAAGCGCATACAACGACACCATGATGCGCCTCGCACGGATACCCGGCAAGGGACCGTTGCCCGTAATCAAGGCAAAAGGTATCGTGAAAGCGAGGGGTCATGATGCGGACGGACAACCTGTCGACGTCAAGGGTACGGTAAGGTCTTCGGACAAGGACCTGTTGTGCCTGACGAACATCAAGATAACGAAACACGAAAACAGGAGGAGGCATGTCCGGTACACGGTACAGGAACCTTGCTGCTTCCTCAGACGGGGCAAGCTGTATACAGGACGGCTCGTGAACATAAGCCTGGGCGGCGCATGCATCGTAGCCAAGACGAAACTGAAACTGAACGAGGACATAGGATTGAAGTTCCAGGGCCTCAGGCTTTCCGGGGAAACGATACGCATCATGCCAGGAAACGACCTGATAGAATACGGCATCATATTCCATGCCATGAACCAGGCGACCCTGGACAAATTACAGGACGAACTGGATGCCCTGTGAATACAACAAGACCCCCGGCCATGCCGGGGGTCTTGTTGATGTCACTTTTGACGAGCATACGCGAGTCAAAAGGGGCACATGGCAGAAACAGCGCCGGCTACATGCCAACGCTGCGCCACGCGATCTTATTTCACGGTGTCCTTCAGGGTCTTGCTGGGCTTGAACCGCACGACGCGGCACGCCGGTACTTCCACGGGACTGCCATCGCGGGGATTCTTCGCCATGCGGGCGGCGCGCTCCTTGACGACGAAAGAACCGAAATGGGGAATCTTCATGACGCCCTCGTCCAGCAGGGTCTTGGTCATGGCCTCCTGGTAGGCCTTCACGACGCGGGTAGCCTGGTACTTTGAGATTTCGGCGCTCTCAGCGACCTTTGCGATAATTTCTGCCTGAGTCATCTTAAACAACCTCTTTCTGCTATGTTATTCTGATAGCCTTGTCAGCTATGGATTTAAGGACGATTCCGCCCTCAACGATACATAGTATATCACAGACGAAATACCATGTCAACCCCTTATCGCAACTTATTTCAACGTTTTATGATTTGAAACCGTTGCGTTACGTGTCACTCCTCAAGTAGTACCTCGCCAAACGATACGGAATCGTCTTCCTCGTTTTCCAATACGTCCTCGTACCCGACTTTCGGCACGCTGTCCGGCGTGAACTCGCACGAGTCGAGGCTCTCCTTCAAGCCTGCGCACACGCGCCCCAGCAGTTCGAGTTCTTCCAGCGACGTAAGCCCGTCCCTGCCCGTACGTACCACCCGGCACACGACGTCGCTCAAGGCGAGCGCCTTGTCGTGGTTGCCCATGCCCAGGTACAGGAACTCCTCAAGCAGGCACGACAGGTCATAGACCTGCATCACGAGCTTGGACTCCGTGACGATGTCGAAATCCTCGAACCCGCAGAACGCCACGTAATCGCCTATGAGGCCGACGGACATGTTGCCATACTCGCCTTCCTCGATCATGGAAATGATGTCCCCCGACAGGGCCATCCTGGCGGACAGCTCCTCGATGGACAGCCCCTGCCTCTCGCGGATTTGCCTCAGTTTCGTGCCCAAGGTCACGCAGAACAATTTATCGTTAAAATCAACCATACATAACACCCCTATTCGACATACTCTATAAGCATCATACGTCAAACATTACTCGGGATCAAGCTCCTCGTCGATGAACGAATCGTCGAAATCCGCGTCCCCAAGCTCGAACTCGTCGAACGAACCGGCCTCGGGAACAACGGAATCCTTTATAAATGAATCGTCGGCACTCCCCTCGATGGACTCATCCGAACCCGTGGACAGACACTCGAGCATATACCGTATCGCATCGGACCGTTCGCACTCGTACAAGTCCCTGGAAACATCACTCAGCTGAAAGCTGGCCTTCGAACCCAACACGTCCGACACCTGCTCGATCACGGCATCGACGCGGCCTTTATGGTACGCCTGCACGACCAAATCGGCAAACAACATGACGGAATTCTCGCAAGACAGCAAGTCTCGCATGGCGATCGTGAACTTCGCCATCAGCGCGTCATACTCCGCCAAGCTCTCCAGCATATAAAAATCCAAATCATAGGCCTTGCAGACCTTCCTGAGGACGATGTCGGTAGTGCATGCGTAACGCCCATTTTCCAACGCCCGTATGACGCCCAAGGAATAGCCCGTCTTCTTCGCGACGTCCTTTTGCGTCAAATAAAGATCCAAGCGATGGTTCTTCAATACCTGCCCAATGACGATGGCCTCGTCCCTTGTATACTTCTTACCCATTTTGGACACTCTCCCTTTCGATTTCATGCCACATCTCGTAAACCTCGTACTTGGAATACTTCTCCGAGATGATGGCGCATTTCTTGATTTTCTCGCCGCAAGCTTCGCAAGCGGCGATATATTTCAAAATATCCTGTCTTAGCTCGGCCTTATGGGCCCTACGGGCCTCTTCCTCGCGCTCCTTTCGCTCGCGGGATAATCTCTCCTGCTCCTCCCGATCGGCCCGTTCCTGGGCCTTCTGGGCCAAGTAATCAGCATATTTTTGACGAAGTACGTCGGAATGCTTCGTGAACCCGTCCGTCGGCTCGAAACCATACGAAACGTACAAGCCTCCGGTATTGTATGCGCCTATCGCTTCATGCAATGCAAACATGTCACGGGCAAACAGCCGCACGGACACGTCACCGTTCACGATCAAGATTGCATACGAATCCAAGCGTGACAGCAACAACTTCGCGTAACTGGCCGAAACGCCGCACATCTCAGTATCGTATGAAATAATGAACTCCAGGAACTCGGTCACGATCTCGAACAACTCCACGTCCCATCTCTCCGTAATCATGTCAACGACCCCTTTCCTTTTCAAAAATAACCAGCCACGTCAAACAATGCAAGATAATGAATTAGACGAAATCTCCAAAAATCTAACCCAGTGTAATATCATGGGTTTACTCCAGAATAGCACGCATGGACATGCAAATGCCAGTGACGGGACATCGTAAAATATCCGACAACGAAGTATTATAATTGCAATACCTCGCACATTGCAACAAAACAAAACACCAAAAAAATCTGCCAAAAGTGGCTATATATACCACCTTTGGCAGAATAACATAAAACCAAAATCCATACAACGGTTATGACCCCTTGAAATTTCCATCCGCAACGACATAAATAAGCAGCCCTACGTATCACCGCAAGACACAATGGGATGTGCCACCGGCACACGGCTGACCCCTGAAACAAAGAAAAGGAGGACCTACCATGAAATTCACACCCGACCGTTCGAACGTCACCGACAAATGGACAGAGATCGCCTACTTCGAGGAACTGGCTGCCGTCAAGAAGGACTTCTACAAGTACGACGACCCCATGAAAGTATTGACCGACCACGTAGCCATGTTCCGCAGGACGCTGATCCACCTGGCGTACGGCATCGCCGACGCGGCAAGGTACTACCACAAGGAAACCGAATTCAAGGAACTCGTATCCGACATGTGGTCCTTGGTCTGCATGATGACACTGCCCAAGGACGTCACGACGTCCGACGAAGTCTTCGACATGGCACTGTTCGGGACCGTACTCCGCGAAATCTACGTCCTCAACCATGAGCATACGTTCTACGAAAAGGTACGCGTCGAGCACATGCCCGTCTTCGCGGCCGGAATCCAGCTCACGATGGGCACCGTGCTCTCGACAATAGGCCCCATCTCCGACAGCATGAACCCCATCTGCGAAATGCTGGCGGAAATCACACAGGAAAGCGAGGTGATCGCGGCATGACGGAAAACGAATACTACGACATGCTTGCGGAACAGCAAGAGAACCAGCTGCTCGTCTGGTCCGACGCGATGGACCATTACGAGTAAGCAAAATCCCCCGTTGGGAGCGGCAAAGCCGCTACCTTCGGGGGATTCTTTTTTACGTCATGCATTAAGGCCAATTATGAACATCGCCACACTCCACGACGACGGGAACCCAAAAGGCTTTCTTACTGGGAACCCACCCGTTGGCCGTCCCGCATTCTAACAGGCCCTCGCCTTACCGAACGAATCGGACCTTCTCTTCAGTGCCTCGAACTGCGCCCGCTGCCATTTCTCGATCTCGGCCACGCGCTCGTCGTGCAGCCGCCTCGTCAACTTGAAATCACGCATGTTCCTGTCCCTGTTCGCCCGTAGGCGTGCAATAGTTTCCTTCAACTCCGCGTCCATTCAAACCAACTCCAATTCCCTTATTCTCAGCTCGCACTGTTCGAAAGGCACTCCGAACACGCCGCACAGATAACCGATTATCGACGTGTCCTTACATATGACCTTCGCCCTGTCGAACTCCCTGATGAAATATTCCCGGGGCATCAACAGGCACCTGGCAAAGTAATCTACGTCCGGATCCGGCTCGTCGAGCTTCGAACAATACCTATGGAAAAACTCAGTCATATCGTCATCCCTTCATCCTTCACTTCGTGCGCCTTGATAAAGTCCCAGAATATAGGACCCTCGGCAAAATAATTACCCAGGTTCTCGTCCAGGCCCACGTCGAACAACACGGCCCCGTCATGTTCCTTTTCCGCCAATCCCCTCTTGCGGGCAAGACCCGCTTCGAGCGTATCGTCGAAATCACCATGGATACAAATTGAACCACATGAATCCCTGTACGCAATCAACAAACCCATTTATCCTCGCCCTCGTCATAATATCTCACGGCAACGGGATCCCCGTTCCACGTGGCCTTCTTCCACTTCGCGTTACGGACCAAGCTTATGCAACACGAGATCGAAACGAACGCCATCAATGCGAGCACGACACATATCAAGCTGGGTCCCAACGTGTCCATGATCCTCTCGGCCGTATTGCTGAATGCACT
>JAAUYS010000097.1 GCA_014804995.1 Clostridia bacterium | reverse complement strand
CCCATAAATACGGACTGGTCGATAACTTCGTCCTTAACCTTGTTGACGAGCCTGATTTTGACGTGCATGGGAAGCGCGTAAGTAGCGTCGCGGTTGCGGCACTCCTTTTCGTCATACTTGGGCTTTTCGTCGAACCAGTGTTCGAGGAAATACAGCTCGTAGTGGTCGGAATAGTCGGTAATGGGCATAAAGTCTTCAAATACTTCCGAGATGCCCTCTTTCATAAACGCGTCATAGCTTGACCTTTGAATTTCAACGAGGTCGGGAATGTCTATAACTTCGTTTATTTTACCGAACTTTCTCCTTTCGGTTTTGCCATACTTGTGAATCGGTAAATTCATTAAAACGAACTCCTTTTTTTTGGCTTTTTAGCCTTGATATATTTCACATTTTGGCGATTTTGCGTTTATATCTTTTCACCGCAAACAATCGAATGTTCCAAGAATAAGTTCACAAAAATCTCGGCTATACTGCGCCAGCGATTTTTCGTGATTTTTAGGGCTTCTCGCCCTCTTTGCGCAATATTTTAAGCGCACACCAATATATAATTGCGCAAATTCACCCCGCTGAGGCGAAAGTTTTCGCAAATTGGGGGCGCTAAGCAAAAAGCGTGATTTTTGCTTGCGCAATAAATTATTTTTAAAAATTTTGTCTGCAACCTTTACAAATATTTAATAAAGATGTATACTTGAATGGTGATTTTGACGTTTTTTGCCTTAAAAAAGTCGATTTTTGGGGGCTTGAAACTGACAAAATTTGCATAATCGTGCAAAAACTGCATTTTAGTTCAGTTTATTAGTGTACAACTATTTTTCAAGCGTGTCAACTCTTTTTTGTTGATAATATTTTTTTGAAATTATGAGAATAGACAAATTTTTAAAGGTATCAAGAATTTTAAAACGGCGCACACTTGCGCAACAGGCTTGCGATAAAGGCAAAGTAATTGTAAACGGCAAGGAAGTAAAACCCGCGCACAGAATTAAAGTTGACGATATCGTTGAACTGCAATTTACGGGCGGGGCGGTAAAGTTTAAAATTCTTCAAATTAAAGAAACGGTAAAAAAGGATGAGGCTTCCTCCCTCTACGAGATAATACAATGAGTGATTTAAAAGTTAGTGCAATTATATGTGCGGCCGGCAAGGGCGAACGGGCGGGGTTCGATAAGAACAAACTCCTCGTCCCCCTTTACGGTGCGCCCGCCCTTTGGCATACGCTTAAAAAGTTTGATATGCCTGAAATAAGCGAGGTTATAGTAACCGCCTCCGCAAAAGATTTTAAAGAGATTTCAGCCCTGTGCAAACCTTTCTCTTATAAAGTTGTACGCGGTGGAAAGACGCGCACGGAGAGCGTTAAAAACGCTTTAAATGAAGTTACCGGTGAGATTGTGTTAATACACGACGGGGCGCGCCCTTTCCTCTCAAAAGAGCTTATTTTAAACGCGATAGACGGTGTTAAAAAGTTCGGTAGCGCAATATGCGCCGTAAAACTTACCGACACAGCCGTATGCGGACAGCTTGGGCTGGTAACGGACAGGCTTGACCGCGACAGCACTTTCCGCGTGCAGACCCCGCAGGGCTTTCTTACCGAAGACATACGCCGTGCGTACGAGCTTTCCGGAAAGGCAGAATATACCGACGACAGCGCGGTTTACGGGGAATTTATAGCCCCTCCCCGCCTTATTGACGGCGAAGAGGGAAACAAAAAACTGACCTTTGCAGAAGACTTTAACGCTGAAATACCGCCCTTAAAATGCGGTGCCGGTTTAAGGGCGGGTATCGGAATTGACGTACACGCTTTCGGCGACGGAAACTCCGTAACGCTTGGCGGAATTAAAATACCCTGCGACAAGGGCTTGGTTGCGCACAGCGACGGCGACGTTATTATACACGCGCTTATGGACGCGCTTCTCTCTGCCGGCGGACTGAAAGATATAGGACACTACTTCCCCGACAACGACGAAGAATTTAAAGGCGCGAACAGTGCGGAACTATTAAAACGGGTTGTAAACTTTTTAAAGGGCGAAAACTTAGTACCTTGCGGGGCTTCGATAACCGTTCAGGCGGAGAAGCCCAAACTTTCACCATACATAGATAAAATGACAGAAGTTTTAAGCGGTATTCTAGGGATTGAAAGGCAAGCCGTAGCAATTTCCGCAGGCACTTCGGAAAAGCTTGGTTTTGTCGGCGAAGGGCTTGGTATTTGCGTCTACGCACTGGTTACTTTAAAGGAGATTTAAATGGCGAAAACCAACAAAACAATAACCGAATTTGTGTGTAGCGAATGCGGGGCGACGAGCGCAAGGTGGCTTGGAAGATGCCCCTCCTGCGGGAAGTTCAACACTATGGTTGAAGAAATAGTTACCCCCGCAAACGACAATAAAGGTACAAAAAGACAGGCTACAGGTTCACGGGCTAAACCGCTTTCACAGATTACATACGAAAATTACAACCGCACCTCTTCGGGCATATCGGAGTTTGACACCGTTCTCGGCGGTGGAATAGTTGCGGGTTCTTTGATACTTTTGGGCGGAGACCCCGGAATAGGTAAATCAACCCTGCTTACACAGATTGCCTCTCACCTTTCAAAGGACAAAAAGGTTTTGTACCTTTCCGCAGAGGAAAGCTGTTCACAGGTAAAAATGCGCGCGCAGAGGCTTAACCTTGCGTGCGACGATATGCTTATTTTAAACGAAACCTGCATTGACGGGTTGGAGAGCGAACTTGACGGGGTTGAGTTCTGCGTGATAGACAGTATTCAGGCGGTTTATACGGACGACCTCTCCTCCTCTTCGGGTTCGGTCGGGCAGGTAAGGGAATGTGCTTCAAAGCTTATGCGCATTGCAAAGAGCCGTGGCATTACTTTCTTTATCGTAGGACACGTTACCAAAGAGGGTGCGCTTGCAGGTCCTAAGGTTTTAGAACATATTATGGACACCGTCCTCTACTTTGAGGGCGAAAACCAAGAGAACTTCCGCATTTTAAGGGCGGTTAAGAACAGGTTCGGAAACGTTGCAGAAGTCGGCGTCTTTGAGATGACGGGCGAGGGAATTATAGCCGTTACCGATTATTCGGGTGTGTTCCTTTCAGAAAGTCGCGGTGAGGAAGCGGGTTCTGCGGTAACACCCGCGCAGACGGGTGCAAGGTGTATGAACGTTGAAATTCAGACGCTTGTTACAAAGACTTCCTTCGGACAGCCGAGGCGTATGCCACTTGGAATAGATTACAACAAGCTTGCGCTTTTAATTGCAGTGCTTGAAAAGCGGTGCGGGCTTGCACTGGGCGGATACGACGTATATTTGAACGCAATGGGCGGTATTAAGCTTACCGAACCCGCGTGCGATTTGGCTGTATGCTCTGCGTTGGCTTCGGCATACTTCGGTAAGCCTATTGACAAGTACACCGCGGTGTTCGGCGAAGTAGGACTTACGGGCGAAGTGAGAGCCGTTTCTTACTGCGAAAAGCGCGTTGCGGAATGCGTTAAGATGGGCTTTAAGAAGGTTTTAGTACCCGCAAAAAATATGAAGTCCGTATTAAAATATAAAGATAAGATTTCAATAGTTCCCGTCCTATACGTCAATACAATGATTAAAAACCTTTTTAAGGACGAATAAATAATTAAAAGCGCGACGATAAAGTCGCGCTTTTTTTATCTCTTTCTGAAAATATCCGTTATACTTATGTTTCCTGCTATTACGTTTACGAGGGCGGGCAGTCTGTCTACCCTGTACTTCCTGTAACGCTGACCGAGCCAGGTAATTCTGGGGTCGTCCGTCAATTTGAACTTGGGGGGTTCGGCTTCGTTCAAGCCTGCTTCGATAAGCTGTTTTTCAAGCTCGTCGGCGTGAATACACATAGTGCGTATTTTGTGATAGGTGAACTCTTTACCGTTTTTGTCAACCCTCTTTGAAAGGTATATGGGGTTATGAAAGTCCTCAAGCCACTTTGCAAGCATTAAAAGAAGAATAAGCCAGCTTAATACAACTAAAAGAAGAACGCCGGAAACTACATCCAAAGCCCTTAAAAGGACGGCCTTAGCACTGACTTTTTTCTTATTTTCCGTAGCGGGGGACTCTTCCGTAACTACCTCTTCCTCTAAAACTTCGTTTTGCTTATCGCTCATAAATTTCTCCGTAAATAGTTTAACGCAACAATTATAACAAAACGGCAGTGAAAATACAAGCAATTTAACGGTATAAAATAAGGCGCGGGATTACCGCGCCTTATAATTTAGATTTCAATTTGGTAAGAAGTTTTGTCTTTAGTATTATAACAACCGCTACCCGTCAAAACCTTTGAACCGCCGTCCCAGGTTAAAGTAACTTCAACCGTTGCGCCTGCGTAGTTAGTAGATTTTACGGTTGTCATACTGCCCTTGCTGAACGTCTTACTCTGGTTAATACCTACTGCTTTACCACTGTTTAAAGTATCGTTTACGGTATACTTTCCGCTATCGTCAACCTTGTAGAAACGGTAGTAAACGCTTGCAGAGTATTTGAAGTTGACCGCTTCCGCTATCTTACTGCTTACGCCGTCGGCAAGCGACCACTCGTATCCGCCACCTATAGTGTAGAAGCCGATAGTCGACTTAACGTTTGTTATATTTACGGTAACTTTGGTAGTCCATACTGCCCAAAGGGTTACCTCTACGCTGTCGCCATCTATTCCGATACTTTCAAAATAGGTCTTTATATCGTCTGCAGAAGAGAAGTATTTATAGCTTTCTCCGTAAGGCATAAACCAACCTAAAAGCTCTACGTTGCCGTCGCTTACGGCAGGAATTAAAAGCTTATCGGCAACACCGTAAGTCAAAACGGTGGCGTTCTTAGTTGTGTAGGTTTTGCTGTCGCCGTCGGAAACTTCTTTACTGTCGGCAAAAGACAAGTCGCTTAAATAATTTACCGTTATCTTCTTGCCTATCCACTTAGCGTAGTAAGTTACGTTTGCGCCAACCGTAACCTCCGTTACGGGTTCGCCGGTGAAGCCGGCGTTATTATACCAACCGCCGAAGTAATAAGCCGAGGAAACGCTTTCAGGTTCGGTGAGATTTAACGCATAGCCGTAAACGTACTCGTTCGCGTTTTGGTAAACTTCACCGCTTATTGTAAAGCCTTCGGTCTTGACCTCGAGAGAGCTTTGTAACGTTACGGTATAGTAGTTTAATACGTATTCTGCGTTAAACTCGTATTCGGTATCTGCAATAATCTGCGTACCGAGCGCGCCGACCCAGCTTCCGCTGTAACCGTCTTTAACGGGAACGGTGGGCATATTTTCTTCGGTAAGCGTTTCGCCTGCGTAGTAGTACTCGGTTATAACGCCATCGTCAGTTACGAAGTTTACTGCGTAAACCTGCTCCCAAACGGCAGTGAAGGTCATTTCACTTTCAACCGTTGCGACGTAGTATTCTTTACCGCTTTCGTCCTTTTCAGTAGAGGAGAAACCGTAAAGGCTATTTCCGCCGTCTAAGAGGTAGCCCTTCAGCTTGTAAACCGAGCCGTCGGTCATAGTTACTAATACGTCTTTGGGAAGAAGTACCGTGCCGTACGCTTCGGCTATTACCAAACCGTAATTGCCGTCGTTTAAAAGAGAATAGTCCGCATTGGTCTTGTACTGACTTAATATTGTTACTTTGTAAGTGGTTTCGTACCGGACGCGGAGAATGATTTCACCGTTACCACCGTTTACGTAGCTCTTTGCCCAAACTGCGTTTTTATTTGCTACCTTAGGCACTTCGCTTAAAGAAGGCTTATTGAGATAGGTATAAATTTTTGAAGCGTTTTTCTTATTATATATAACTAACTGAGAGTTGCCGAACTCAGCATAACCGCCGTCTACGGGGTATTCGTATTTTAAAGTGGCAACACCTAAGTCGCAACCGTCGGTATAGTCGACATAATCTTTGCCGAGGTCAGCCGTAATCTGTGGCCAGTTGACGTGTTTTGAAATTTCTTCAAAGCCGGTTCCGCCTAAAATTTCAGCCCAGCTGTAACCGTCTACGCCTGAATTTTTGTCGTTTGCAACGTCGCAGGTAAGCTTTCTGTCAACGGTTATTCCGTCAAGAGAAACCGTAGTCCACCCGCCGGCAAAGTCGCTATCCGCGGGATTGCAAAGAATTAACCCGTTGCCGGTTGTCTTGAACGAAATTATACCGAACATCTTTCCGTCCAAAGTGAGGCGCTTTAAGATATACCCCTCTTCCGTGGGGTCAGCGAAGAAGTTGACGTTTATATCGTCGAGCGTTACTCCGACCATACTGCCGACAGTACTTCCGTTGATGGATAAAGCCCAAACGCTTTCGTTAGAGGAATTTATGCTGTAAACGTATTTCGTAATAAAGCTGGAAAGATAGTCGCCGTAGTCGTTAAACTTTATTTCCGCTTTGTTGCTGAGACTGTCGTCCTTCAACTGCGAATTGAGAATACCCGAAACCAGGCTTGAGAAGTTGAACATATAGTTCAAATTGTCTTTAAGCGCGCTTGCGTTCTTTGCAAATTCGCTTGCGGGCATAATGCGTACGGTGGTCTTTCCGCCCACGGTGCGCTTTATATACATCATATCGTTTCTTACGGACAAGTCAATATCAACAGTGTCAGATATGACGAGGGCTTTCTTGTTTACACGGTAGCTCACGTCAAAGCTTACGTTGTTATCGTCGCCAATCGTTACAGATAAACCTTTAAGGTTTACCGTTACGTCGTAACCGAATAATCCCAGCGTAAGGTCGCCTGCGATGTAATAATTTTTATTTAGCGAGTACTGTGTCGTAACGCCGTTATTCTTCTCTTCTTCCGTAGTCTTGTGCGTAGCCGAGTTGACCATTGCGTTCAGGAATGCGTTAAGTCCGCTTGCGTTCAGGTAGTTTTTAAGTCCGTCGGATGAGGAAGGTTTTTCAATTTCACCGTAATTCATATCCATACGGATATCGATTTTGTTTACGTTATTATCGCCGAAGAATATGTTATTAAGCGAGATAAAGTCAACGAGGTAAACGCCGTTTTCGTCCTGCTTTCTTACGAAGTTTACGGTTAGGTTATCCTCTTCCGCTATCTGCGTTTCGTAAATGAGCGATGAGTTGAGAACTAATTTTAAAGAATTTTCGTCGTTCGTAATGCTTTGAACGTATTCGTCGGATAAGAGGAAGCTTCTGTTTTCTGCTTTGTCAACCTCGCTAGTAGCGTTTACGATTAACTTATCCAAGAAATCTTGAAGGCTTACGCCGAGTATCTGGGGAATAAGACTGTCGCCGAGAGACGCGAACTTATCCTGCACGCTCTTAGGCAAGCTGTTATTTATAAGCATATCGTCGAGAAGTCCGGCAATCTGCTTAACCGCATTGTTTATGTCTGCATCCGTAAAGGACAGACCCTTGAGGTTGAGCGTTGCGCCGAGCATCGATACGATATTTAAAATATCGTCAGCAGGGGCGTAAATTTTCAGCGCGCTTGCGTCATTGCCCGTCTTTGAAACTGAAACGTAAACGTCAAGCGTTTGGTCGGGGGTGGTATAACCACCGGACGTCTTACCGCTTGCGCCTGTTACGGGGTTAGCGTTCATTATAATAAGGTCTAAGTAAAGACTATCGTCTTGGGGAGATCTTGCTTTAAGGGCGATGTTCAAGTGCAGGTACAGGCTGTCGTCAACGGTAATCTGATTGCCGTCCACCAAAACGTTTGCCCTGTCGAGTTCAAGCGAAGCCTCAAAGTCGTATTTAACGAAGCCGTAGGTCGTGTACTTTTCGTTGTCGTAAACGTACAGCTTACCTTCTACGCTTGCAGAAATATGGTCGCCGAGAAGGCTGTCTAAAATGTCTTTACCCTGAGTGAGGACGTCTAAGTACTCAGCCTTTTGGTCTGCGCTTAAACCGTCAAGCCCCTCTGTTGCAATGTTTACGCCAAGTGTAGCGTCTATTCCGAGAAGTACGGTCTGCGCTTCAACGCTTATTCCGTTTTCTATATTGATTTTTGCGCTTAAAGGAATTATCGCGTCCAAAAGCGTTAAGCTTGTGCTTGCGGATATTGCATTGGCTTCAACCGCCAGATTATCAATTAAATCAATTATTACGGCGGGCAAATCAATATTGATACCGTTACCGTTTAAGAATTTGCTTAACGTTATGCCCTGATTCGATAGCTTTTCAAGGTCTACTTTAAGCTTAGTAGTACCTACATTAAGGTACAGCGCGTTTGCAGACGTTTCGTAATAAACGGCTACACTGCCGAAGTCGGCGCGGAGTCCGTTAATGTTTCCGTCTTTAAGGCATAGGCAAACTTTGCCGTTTAAAGCTACCTCGTTGCGCTTGCCCGTTTCATTATTTATATTGCCCGTAAGCAGGGTAAGGTTTACGTCAAGGGTAATTTCCGAATTTAAAATATCTTTGTATGCGGTAAAATCGGGAAGAACTACTTCTTCGTTTGTAAGCGTTGCGCCCAAGGAAATATCCAGACCTAAAACGTTTAAGCTTGCACCTACGCCGAGACCGCCTTTAAGATTTACGCTTAATGCAACGTTTACAGTCTGTTCGAAAAGGTCTAATGCAAGGTCTGTATTTATTCCGTTTTCAGACGCCGAAACACCGGCTAAGGCCTTTCCTAAAATCTCGGTTATATCTAAGCCTTCAAATATCCCCGAAAGGTCTGCGCCAGAACCCGTATTTATAGCAGAAATATCAAGCTTATATTTGACGTTTCCGTCCGTTAAATAAAGCATATTACGGGGGCAATCGTAATAAACGCCGAAATTTCCGAGCGCCAAATACAAGCCGTTAAACGTGCCGTTTTGCATTATGATTTTTGCAATTCCGTCAAGATTAAGACCGTTTATTTTTGCATTGATATTTAAGGTAACGCCGTCGTTTAAAATATCGGTATAAGCATTTAAATTTTTGTCTAATACGGGTTTATCCTTTTCTTCACCGAAGCAAAGCTTTGCAGTTATAACTTTTTCACCTAAGGGAATTTCCGCCGTAACGTAATTTAACGCAATGCCGGCTTCACTCTTTTCAAATTCAAAGAAAAGGTTTATTTTAAGTCCGAAAAGCTCCAATTCCGACTGCAACGTTGCTATGCCCGTTACCTCGTCAAGGGTAAAAGTACCTGCGGTGAGCTGGTCCATTAAGTCGGAGACGTTTAAACCGCCAACAGAGCTACCCTCTTCCTCGCTTTGGGTTTGCGCTTCCGCGTCGCCCGTAAGTGCTGACATATCGAGTTTATATTTTGAGTTACCGTCGTTTATGTACAGCGTATTGTCTTCAAGCCAAACGAGTATGTCGCCGAGCTTGACGGAAACACCGCCTATACCGCCGTTTTCCATTTCAACGCATACGGCGCCGTTCAGCTTCAAATCGTCAAAGGTTAAATCAACTTTGAATATTGCGCCGTCGGTCAAAACGCTTGTGAACGCGCCTGCAAGATAACCGAGGGCGTTGTCCGCATTCTCTTCTATTACTTCGCCGTCAACGAGAGTGTCTTTCAACCTGTCGTATTCTTTTGAGAAGTAATCTTCCCAATACGAATTCACTGCGTTATCGTAACCGTAATCGAATTTAACAGCCGTTTCAGAGCTACACCCGATGTTTACGCCGGGGGCTATGGGCGCGGTGTATTCGTCTGCAATGTCAAACGACAAAACTCGCCAGTTGGCGTCAAACGTATAGGTTACGGAAGTAGATTTTATAGGAGGGCAGTCGTACAAGTCGCCCGTTACTTTCATCTGTAACTTATAGTAATAATCCGCGCTCGTTTCGTCAACGCCGGTATTTACGTTTAAATTTAAGGTCATAGAGAACGTGCCGTCGCCGTTATCCACTACCGAATAATCGTTGGCGTTGGCTATCGTGTTCTCGTTAAGAACGTAAACTGAGAACTCCGACGGGGGGAATCCCCTGTTCATTTTGAACGATTTTATGGTCATACCCTGCGCGTCGCCGTTAGACCAAGGGGTGTTCATTTTGTCGAAGTTGGTGTTTGCGGAAGGTCTCCACATTACAATTCCGTCGTAAACGCAGAACTGATTTGCCTTTTGAGAGAAGCCCTTTGCAATGTCGGCGGAAATCAAAACGCCGTCGTAATACTGTTTATAGGTTTCAACCGTCTGGCTGAAGCCCATTGCGTAAACGGTTGAAAACATTTCCGACGACCAGTATTCCTGGTTCTGTAAAACGTAGTTCAGATAGCCGACGTTTTCAACCAAAGTGTGGTCGGTAGGACGGGTGCCGTCGGAAGGAACTTCATAGCAGACGGTTTTAAGGTCCTTACTAAGTTCCGTAGTCTTTTTGGGCGAGAAAAAACCCACGCCCACTACCGCAATTGCCCCAACTACAGCAAGAGAAGATACCGCGGCAACCTTGCGCATACGGCGGACGTGTTTTAGTGCAAGGGGCTTACGGCGTTTGACGCGTACCTCCCCTTCCAAATATTTATTTTTATCGTGAAGTCCCGCACGTCGGTTTACCGTTTTATCGCGCTTTGTGCGCCTGCTGGTTTTAAAGCCGGCAGTCGATACTTCGTGCAGTTCTCCTTCAAGTTCCGTTTTGGAACTTTTTCTTTTTATCATATATTTCCTTATATTAGAAGTCCCGTTTTATAAAACCGAAACTAACCTATTCTACATAATCTATGTTCTAAGTGTATTACTATTATGACAAAATGTCAAGTTTGTAATGAAAATATATGATAATTTTTTGTCGAAAAGCCTTAATTTTTATTATTTTTGCTTAATTTTAAGAAAATTTTACCAAAAGAGGATAATTTTTGTCATACTTTTATATGACAATTTTAATAATTACGGTACAAACCCAAAACTACGCTTTGAATATAGCGGGCAAAATTTTTCGCCTTGACAATGTATTTCAGTTGTTATATAATGGTAAAAGTCAAATTTTACAGAGGACTGCTTAGGCAGTAATAGGCAGGGACGATGAACCTGAAAATAAAAGAAAACAGAATATTTAAAACGATATCCTGCGCACTTTCTTGGCGGTACTTTCCCTTCATAACGGCAGTACTCGTTGTAGGGTTCTATTATCTGGAATGGGATTTGGTTTCTGTTTACTACCTTGGAATTACCGGAATACTTTCCGTTCTTTTATTAGAAAACCTTACCCCGCTTATTTCAAACTTTCTGTTTATGGGGATAATAATTTCTGAAGGGCATTCGCCGACAACATTCGGGAGCGAAAGCAACGCTTCGGAGTTTTTGTTCCAGCCCGCCGTCTTAGGTCAGATTATAGCAGTAGTTTCCCTGTATTTAATTGCAATCGGCATAAGAATTTTTATGACGGTTAAAAGCAGAAAGTTTAAACTTACCCCTGCTTTTTACGGGCTTGCCATTCTAAGCTTTGTATTTATTCTGAACGGACTGTTTTCAAAAGGCTATTCCCCCACAAACCTTTTATACGGCTTTATAATGGCGCTGTGCTTTTTAGGTGTATTCGCACTAATGAAAGACAACGTTATCTGCAACGAAAAAACTTTTACCGACGTTGCGTTTGCCTTTATGGCGCTTAGCGCGTCGCTTGTATTAGAGCTTTTTATTAAGTATGTTACCACACCGGATATTATTATCGCCGGTGAAGTGAACAGAGGCAAACTCGGCTTCGGCTGGGGAATGTATAACAATATGGGTATGCTGATGATGCTTTGCCTGCCCTCAATTATGTTTATTGCGGGAAAGCATAAGTACGGTTACCTTTTCTACGGATACGCTGTTTTACACTCCGTTGCGACTGTGATGACGATGAGCCGTCAAGCAATATTCGCAATAGCAATCATATTCCCCGTATGCCTTGTAATGCTTTTATGGAAGGGCAAAAACAGACTTATAAACGCAATAATCTCCGGCGGGGCGCTTGCAGTTTTAATCGTACTTATAATTATCTTCCGCGAGAAATTAGGCGCAATATTTGAGTTGCTTACGAAAGACATAGAATCAGGCAACGGAAGAATGGGGCTTTGGGAAGACGCAATAAAGAACTTTAAATCGGCACCACTGTTCGGTACAGGGTTCTTCGTAGACCTTGCAAACGACCCGGGCTTTGCAGGGCTGTCGCTAATACCCGATATGTACCACAACACCATAATGCAACTGCTTGCGTCCTGCGGTTTAACAGGACTTATCGCATACCTTGTTCACCGTGCGCAAACGATAGTATCTTTGGTCAAAAAACCGTCATTGCCCCGCATATATATTGCAGTTACCGTGCTTTCACTGTTAATTGTAAACCTGTTGGACAACCACCTCTTCTACATTCTCCCGACGATAGTTTACAGCTGTCTTATATCAATTCTTATAAAGTCTGAAAACACTGTGGAAATGATAAAACCCTGCAATGCGCCCGTTGCAACAAAGATTGATGAGGAAAAATAAGGCTTCAATTTATGGTTGACAGATATTATTTAGCTGAAGATAGTTTACCTACTATACCTACCCCGCACGACTGCCAAATAACGGACATTGAATTTGACGAAAATTTTTTAATATTTAAGTTTGATAACGATATTTCAAAGTACGACTCTATCCAGTTTATAAAGCCGAACGCAAAAACTTTATGCATACGCATACATCTTGTTGACCCTGTTTTTTATGCCTACAAATACAGATATAAAAAACTGTCAAAAAAAGAAGGATATTTCTTAGTTGACAACGGAAAGCTAAAAGATTTAGCCAAAGATAAAAATGCATTGGAGTACCTTTACCACTATGTAGGCTTTACTTCATTTATGATAAAACTTTATAACCGCGGACATTATCTGCTGGACGTTACAGCCGATTACGTAGAATTTGAATGGACAGAAAAATAAAAAACAGAATACAGTAAAAGCGCACCGTACGGTGCGCTTATTTTTTTGCAATTATTTGCGATTTAGATTTATAAATGCTGTTCGGCGGAATAACTCCACGCACGCTTGACAATGGGTAAATCTGCGTATTTTCACAAACCACCGTACCGGGGTTTATAACGGTATTGCACCCTACTTCCACAAAATTGCCGAGCATTGCGCCGAATTTTTTAAGATTTGTGGGGTAAACAATATCCTTCCCCCTGATTTCTACGTTAGTCTTATCACCCTTTACGTTTGAAATTATTGCCCCTGCACCCATATGCGCTTTATAGCCCAAAATACTGTCGCCTACGTAGTTAAAGTGCGGTATCTGCACCCCGTCAAATAAAACGGCGTTTTTGACCTCAGAAGAGTTGCCCACTACGCACCCCTCGCCAACTATTACGCAACCCCTTATAAATGCGCTTTGCCTTATTTGAGTATCAGCGCCTATTATGCAGGGTGGGCGCAGTTCCGCAGTTTTAGATATTAATGCGCTTTTATGCGCGTAAACGGCGGATGAAATTTCAACAAAAGCTTCGCCAAGCGATTTCTGAAGCAAAAAAATAAAGGAGCTAAGCTCCGTAAAAAAATCTTTTAAAGTTTGGCTGTTTAAAAAGTGTTTTTCAGCCAAAGTATGCGTTAAATCAAGCATATTACGGGGGCAATCCATATTTTAAGGTATGAATTACCTTCGCGGATTATTCCTTATTTACGTCGTTATTTTTGTCTTCGCGCTGTTTTTTCTTTAACTTTAAAACTGTAATTAAGGTTTTAATAGCTGTGCCTATGCAAAGCGCGCCCACAAGCATAAAGACGATTGCCTGCGCATTTTCTGCAGTTACTATGTAATAGATGCCGAAGCCTATGCAGGTTAACCCGCAAACAAGTTCCAATATAAAAAAGGTTAAATTATTTCTACCGTTCACTCTTCTACTCCTGTTTTACACATTATAGCACGCATTTTCTAAAAGTTAAAGTCTTTTTTGTGAAATTCTTGACAGTGCGTCAAGATTTAAGTTAAAATTTTGGTATGATTGAGCAAAACGTTAAAAAACTATTAGAAGAAATACCTGCCTGCAACCCGCTCGGTGAAAAGGTTACCCTTGTTTCAGCAGTTAAGTTGCAGACCGCAGAGGACATAAACAGGGCTATTTGCGCTGGAATTACCGATATAGGCGACAATCACGTACAGGAATTCCGCGACAAATACGACTTTATAGAAGGTAACCCACGCCGTCATTTCATAGGCAGGTTGCAGACGAATAAAATTAAGTACCTTTTAGGTAAAGTAGATTTGTACCACTCTGTTGACAGAATGAGCCTTGCGGAAGAGCTATCAAAACGTAGCTTGGCTAAGGGTATAACTTCAAATATCTTAATTGAAATTAACGTAGGCGAAGAAGAGTCAAAAGGCGGGTTTACTATGTCCGAAGCAAAAGAAGCCGTTAAAACTATAAATAGCCTGCCTGCTTTAAAGGTTAAAGGGCTTATGGCTATGCTACCCTTTACCGACGACGAAGCGCTTTTACACAAGCTTGCAAAAGGTATGCGCACCCTTTACGACGAATTTAAAAAGGACTTTAAAGACTTTGAATACCTTTCTATGGGAATGAGCGGGGACTGGAAAATTTGCATTGAAGAAGGTAGCAATATGATACGCTTAGGCACGGCTATTTTCGGTGCAAGAAACTACAATAAAACTTAATTGCCCCCAATATATGCTTGAAATAACGAAAAAAAGCGTTGCCAAACGGCAACGCTTTTTAAATTGTCATAGCACTGTGACATTTTGCACGAAAGATACAAATTTGTCCGTCGTCCGTCGTAGTGTGAGTTCCGCGCCAGTTGTTAATTATGGCGTGGTTGAGATTGAAAGAAAACCGAACAAGGCTCTTCCTACTTGATTTCGGATTTTTTGAAATTAAAAAAGCACCCTGTTTGATGCAATGTCCTTGAATTTTTTATTTAATCTCGCTACAAAACTCTTACATATTGACAATAATACCCTATTTAAGTATAATAAATATATTAAAATACAATTCACTTTACAGTTTTACAGAGTCAAAAGGCGAATGTTTATGGAAAAAGAAGCACCTATATTCGAATCTGCAATATGTCCTTCGTGCAGACAAATAATTGAAGTTAACCCCCCCGAAGAGGTTGATTTTTGTAAATTATGTGGCAAACCGTTTATCACCGTCAAAGCAATTAAGCTTAAAGCGCAACTTGCCGAGGAAGAGATAAAACGCGTCGAAGAGGAACGTGACCGCGCTCAGTCAAGTATAGAACCCTCACAGGTGGTGAAGGACAAGTTTTATGCGATACTTGCAGAGGATTTGGATATTGCAGAACACTACCTCAACGACGTGGTAAAAAAGGAATACCCCAAATTATCTTTACCACGATTAGCTTTGGACGAAAAGTTATCCAAGCTTGCGGAAGCCGATTTGTATTTTCAAGAAAACCATAGCGAAGCCTGCTTTGGTTATTCAAGACCCGAGATTTTAGCAAGGCTTAAAAATGATTTAGATAAAGCCGAAGCAGACTATAAAACTCTTCTGTCGATAAATCTGCATTGCTGAAATGTATTGTAAATGGCTGAGTGCAAAGGTTAAAGCATTTTTTAAAAGTAGACCGGAATTAACATACACGAAAAAGTTCAATTTTACTTACTTATACGGTGACTTCCCGTTTATTAAACTAAGATTGCTTGATATAGAAAACAGATTAGAAAGTATCGCCGCAAGTATGAGTTGGTTTTATAGTTATACGATGCAATATTCGTACAACGATATAAAAGATGACAGAAGCAAACTTATCGCACAGTGGAAAGGGATTGAAAACGATATTGCGCGCTACGAATTTTTAATCTGGCACGAATACGACGATAAATATATTGAAAAGCTTATATCTATTATACGATATTGCGGAAATCAAAGCCATAAGTATGAGTATTCAGACTATTTTCACGTACAGAAGTCCATTGATAAGTTTTTGTCCGAAGAAAAAGTTGATTGCAAATTTAAAAGCTTTAACGAGTACTTAAATTATTTTGAAAACTTCCTTTCCCCCGCAAATAAAGAAACCACGCGCAAAACGAGGGAAACTAAGGAAAATAAGGCGTATAAAGAAGAATTGACTTTTTGGAAGAAATACGTTGAACTGTTAAAAGCTGGAAAGGCAAAAGAAGCCCTCGCCTTTCTTAAAACGGCAAAGACTTCTACCGAAGCCCACCGGAATGAAGCTTACAAATTCAAAAAAGGGTTGATTGGCGTAAAATATACGGGAAATGTAAATTCCCTCAACCCGACTGCTCTTGCAAAACTTACGACGGAAAAATTATAATTTAAAAAGACCCTGCCGATTAAGCAAGGTCTTATTATTTTGTTTTTGTGCGTCTGTAAAGTTAGTTTGTATTTGGTGCAGAAGTTGTTTGTATTCTTCGTGCAAATCGGGGTTGTAACTTTACAAAAATTTTGTAATGTTGCGGGTCCGCCTGTTGGAAAGAGTACAGAATTGGCTGTTAGGCTGGGGGTTGATGTTGGGTAGATTTGTTGGGCTGGTAGATGTTATATTGGTATTTAATTGTAGTGTGT
>JAAUYS010000096.1 GCA_014804995.1 Clostridia bacterium | reverse complement strand
TCAACGACTTTTAAGCCTGCGTCAATGAGGCGTTTATAATCGGGATAAAAAGTTTTTGAAAGCGGAACGGCTACTTCTTTGTAGCCCTTTAAAAGGTTTTCCAACGGCGCTTCAAACTTTTTTACCTTAATATCGGTGTTTTCAAGCGCCTTAGATACGGCCTCCAGATAGCGCGTATCGGTGTAAAAAGTGTTGCCTTTTTTATCGCTTAAAACGTAGCCGAACGAAGTCGATAAGCCCGTAAGATATTGCCTTAAGTCGGCAGGCTCGGTCAAAACCGCCTGCGCGCCGACGGCGTCGTAAATTTTTTGTGCGTTTGTTTTAATCATAGTCCGACTACTTAGTTTATTTTAACAAATATATTTTTATATGTCAAGATTATCGTAAATGCGTTTCATTTCAAGGGCGTCGTCCGCCTGCGTTCCCGCGCTTTCGCTGACGATATAAGGCTCTAACTTCAACTCTTTTAAAGCAACGGCTAAGGGTTCGAATTCAGGTCCGTAAACGGTGTCCTCAAAGGTTAAGTGTTTGATTTCACCCTTTCCGCCGTACATAATCTTTGAAAAATGAACGTGGAAGTTTTTAACCTTTTCGTAACCCAATTCGCCTATCATATATTCAAGACGGGTCTTATAGTCGTTTACCGTCTTTAAACTGCCTTGCTCCCTAGCGTTGATATGACCGAAGTCAATCGTGGGAATAAAGCAGTTATCGATTTTACAAAACTCAACTATCTCTTCAAGGGTGCCTATCTGTGCAAACTTGCCCATAGTTTCAGGGCAGAACTTCATATTCTCGTACCCGTTCAGATAGATGTAGTCGCGAAGAATTTTGAGCCTGTCCGCCGTTCTCTGCACGGCTTCTTCACGCGTAGCTTTACCCTGCGCAGACGGGTGAAATACTACCCTTTCACCACCCATAAGCTTTAAATACTTTGCGCTTTGAAGAACGTAACCGTAAGATTTTTGCACTGCCTCGTCGTCGGGGTTTGCAAAATTTATGAAGTATGGCGCGTGCGCGCTTATTTCAACGCCGGCTTCCTTAAAAGCGTCGCCGATTATCACGGCTTTGCCCTCTGACATCATTACGCCCCTGCCGAAAGAATACTCGTAACAGTTAAGCCCCAAATCTTTACAGAATTGACCTGCTTGCTCGGTATGCTTATAACCTTCGTCGTAGAACCTTTGGCAGTTACCGCTTGGACCGAACTTAATCACTTACCGCCTCGTTTTCGTCAGCTTCTGCTTTTTGCTCTTCTTCGGAATCTTCTTTAACCTCTTCGGCTGGCTCAACTATAACTTCGGTAGGTTCAGCTATTTCTTCTGTAGGTTCAACTGCCACTTCGGGTATTTCAATTATTTCTTCCGCAGTTTCCTCGGCAACTTCTTCAATCTTTTCGCCGATTACGTCGGATACTGTAGGAACTTCTTCTTCAAGCTCGGCTTCAAAAGCGTCGTCTTTGCTTTCTTCGGGTGCGGGAGCGGGTTCTTCTTTAACTTCTTCCTGAACCTCTGCGGTTACTTCTTCCGTTGTTTCAGAAGTTACGGCAACCTCTGCCTCTGCGGTTACTTCCGCTACCGCTTCTTTAACCTCCGCGGGGGCAGGAGTTGCAGGAGCTACAGGCGTTACGGGTGCGGGAACGGCGGTCAATTCCGCCTCTGCCTTTTCGGCTTCTTCCCTTGCCTTTTCAAGGTCATTTTTAAGCTGTGCGCCCAACGCTTCCGCGCCGTCAAACTTTTCTATATCTCTAAGGTACTCAATAAATTCTACGGTTACCGTTTCGTCGTACAGAGTGCCTTCAAAGCCGTCAAGATAAACTTCGAGAAGGTTATTCTCTTCACCGAAAGTGGGGCGGGGTCCGTAGTTAGCTATGCCGTAGTAACGGTTTTCACCGAAGGTGCATCTTACTGCGTATACGCCCGTTTTTACTTCAACCTTATTTTCGGGGTATTCCAAATTGATAGTGGGATAGCCTATAACCTTCTCTCCCCTGTCCGCACCGTGGATAACCACACCGCTTACGGAGTAGTTTCTGCCGAGAAGGGATTTTGCCTTTTTGACGTCGCCCTGTTCTATGAGGGTCTTTATGGCAGAAGTGCTAACCTTTTCACCGTCAATCAGAACGTCCTTTATAGGCATATACCAAACGCCGTTGTCCTCGTCCTCTGCAAACGATTTAAGCGTTGACGATTTGCCCTTAGCGCCTTCGCCGAAGCGGAAGTCCTTACCGCTCATATACGCTTTGACGTTTAAATGCTCTTCGAGAATGTCAAGAAATTCAAGAGGTTTAATCTGTTTGAAGTCGTTATTGTAGTCGACTTTAAGCACGAACTTAACGTTGTACTTTTCCAACAATGCAATTCTTTCTTCAAATGAACAGATTTGCTTGCCCTCTTTACCGTTCGCGAACATCATAACGCCCAAGTCAAGTCCGTTAATTTTAGCTTGAAGTTTGGCTTTTTTAAGAAGCTCCGAATGTCCAAGGTGCAAGCCGTCAAAACAGCCCAGTACCACAAGGCACGGGAAGTTATACTCATCTTGTCCGAATTTGACGATTTCTAACATAATTTTGTCCTCACCCTCAATAAAGATTGATTTACTTCTGCAAGTCCGTAAAAAGCGCCTTGGCGGTAAATTTTATACACGCCGTCGGGTTTTTCACATTTTATTGCTAAACCGTTGAAAAGCTTAAACTCCTCTTCCTTGGTCGGAATTATGCTTTCGTACGGTAACAAAGTTTCAGTAGGAATAATATATTTTTGAAAATTTTCTTCGGTTAAATCTTCGGTTTTAACCGCATTTTCCAAATTAAACGCACCGCTTTGGGTTCTTACAAGAGAACTCATTATGGCGCAAGTGGATAAGCTTTTTGCAATATCCCGTGCAAGCGAACGGATATAAGTTCCGCCCCCGCACTCTATTTCAAACGAATAACTGTCTTTCTCTTGACAGGGTAATACGCTTAAAGAATAAATTTTAACGGTTTTGGGAGCTAACTCAAAGTCAACGCCCGCACGCGCCAGCTCGTACCCGCGTTTTCCTCCAACGCTTTTTGCGCTGTATTTAGGGGGAATTTGGGATATTTCACCGATAAAGTCTTTAAGAACTGCCTTTATTTCTCCGATTGCGGGAATGCGACCCGCGCCGTAAACTACGTTGCCCGTAGTGTCGAGAGTATCGCTGTCCGCACCGAAAAGAAAGGTTGCCGTATATTTTTTGTGCTTATCCAAAAAGTAGTCGAAAAGTCTTGCGGAGTTGCCTATTGCAACGGGCAGAACACCCGAAGCCATAGGGTCAAGCGTTCCCATATGCCCGCAGGGTGTTTGGGTAAGACGCTTAATTACCGCAACTTCTTTGGCGGAGCTTGCGCCCGCCGACTTGTTCACGTTTATAAAACCCGTCATAAAGCCTGATAAATTGCGTAAGTAAGTTTTTCAATAACCTCTTCCAACGGTCCGCCTATAAGGCAACCGCTTGCAAGAACGTGTCCGCCCCCGCCGAAGCCTACGGCAATGGCGTTTACGTTTACCGTGCCTTTGCTTCTTAAAGATATTTTATATAGGTTGGGTTTGTATTCCATTAAAGAAACGGCAACCTCTACCCCGTCTACGGTAAGCGGGAAGTCTACAAAGCCTTCCGTAAGCCCGCTGTCTGCATTTGCCGACTGCAAGTCCTTGTTGGGTATTACTATTATTGCAAGCTTATCGTCAAGCGCAAAACGCATACCCGACATAACCTTGCCGTAAAGTAAAGCCCTTACTTTGCTTTGGCGCGAAAACATATTGTAGTTGATTATATTCATATCCGCGCCGTATCTTCTTAAATACGCGGCGGTAGAATAAGTTCTTTCACTGACGTCAAGGTGGGTGAAGTTTCCGCTGTCGGTTATAAGCCCGAGCATTAAAAGGTTTGCTATTTCTTCTGTAACCGTCCAACCCGCTTCTTGGAAAAGACTGGTTATGACTTCACAGCTTGCGGGGCAAACTTCAATATAATTGTACTTACCGTAGCCGTCGTTGGAAACGTGGTGGTCAATATTTAGCGTATCGCCTTTAAACTTTAAGTATCTTTTTGCGAAACTTCCGAGCCTTGCAACATCCGCACAGTCCACGCTGACAAAAGTATCGTAATCTGCTTCCGGAAGAGAAGTTAACACTTCTTTCATTGCGGGAAGAAAAGAAAACTTTTCCGGCGGTAAATCGTCGCAACACATATAAGCCGTTTTACCTGCACCCTTTAATGCGAGATACAGAGCAAGACCCGCGCCGAGCGCGTCGCCGTCGGGGCGGGCGTGGCAAAATATTGCGAGCGTTTTTGCACGGTTTAGTTTTTCGATAATTTCTTCCGGATTGTTATTCATCTTTTTTACCGAGGTCGAATAAAATCTTATCTATTTTTTCACCGTATTCCATACTGCCGTCCTTTAAAAAACGCAGTTCTGGTACGGTTCTTAAATGCATAACCTTTGAAAGCTCACGGCGGATAAGTCCGGCGTTCTCTTTTAAAATCTGAAAGCTGTCTTCGGCACGCTGTTTGTCGGTGTCGTAGACGCTGACGTAGACCTTGGCGCTCTTCAAATCGGGCGCAACGTCAACTTCGGTTACGCTGATTATTGCGGAAAGACGGGGATAATCGCTTCTGATACGGGAAGAAATTACCGCCGAAATCTCCTTTTGAAATTCGCCTGCAAGGCGTTCGCCTCTTATTCCTTTCATTTTAACCTGCCTGCACCTCTTCGATGAGGTAGCATTCTATTATATCTCCAATTTTTATGTCGGTAAAACCTTCTATAGAGCAACCGCATTCAAAGCCCGTCGCGACTTCTTTAACGTCGTCTTTGAAGCGTTTAAGCTGTTTTACACCGCCTTCGACGATAAGAATGTCGTCGCGGTAAATTCTGAGCTTGCCACCGCGTACGATTTTGCCTTCAAGAACGTAACAGCCCGCAATGTTGCCAACGCCGGTAATTTTGAAGGTCTGGCGGACTTCGCACTTGCCGAGAAGTATTTCCTGATACTTGGGAGCGCGCATACCTTTGAGGGCAAGCTCCATATCGTCCAAAAGCTCGTAAATAATTCTGTAAGTACGTACGTCAACCTTACTTCTTTCCGCAAGGACTTTTGCCTTTGCGTCGGGACGGACGTTAAAGCAGATTATTATAGCGTTAGAGCTTTCTGCAAGCATAACGTCGCTTTCGGTAACCGCGCCTGCCGCGCTGTGGATAACCTTTATCTGTACTTCTTCGTTAGAAAGTTTTACAACTGACTGCTTAACCGCTTCAACCGAGCCTTGAACGTCGCCCTTAATGATAAGGTTGAGGTTTTTAAGCTCTGCGTCGGGTAAGTCGCCAAAAGCTTCGTTTAAGTCGGTCTTTACGCGGGATTTAATCTTTTCCAGACTGATTTTGTCCTTTCTTTCGCCCTGAACCTGCTTCATAAGCGCCTGTGATACTGCGTTTATGGTATCGCCGGAATTGGGAACGTCTTCAAGTCCCAAAACGTTTACGGCAACCGAAGGACCTGCCTCTTTTACGTTTTTGCCGTTGTCGTCAATCATTGCACGGACTTTACCGGTTACAAGTCCGCAAATAATGTTGTCGCCTGTATGCAAAGTTCCGTTTTGAACGAGAACGGTTGCAACGGGACCCTTGCCCTTATCAAGGCGGGCTTCAATAACGATACCGCGCGCTTCCTTTTCGGGATTAGCAAGAAGTTCCTTAGTTTCCGCAAGGAGAATTAGGCTTTCCAACAGGTTGTCAATACCCTCGCCGGTCTTACAGGAGATGGGGCATACGACCGTCTGTCCGCCGAACTCTTCGGGGAAGATTTCGTAGCGCATAAGCTCTTGCTTTACCTTTTCAATGTTTGCGCCGGTCTTGTCTATTTTGTTTATGGCTACTATAATTTCAACGCCAGCGGCCTTTGCGTGGTTTATCGCTTCTACGGTCTGGGGCATAATGCCGTCGTCCGCCGCAACTACGAGGATAACTATATCCGTAACCTGCGCACCGCGCGCACGCATCGCCGTAAAGGCTTCGTGTCCGGGCGTATCAATAAAGGTTATACCTTTATCCCCTACCTTAACGGTATATGCGCCTATGTGCTGGGTTATTCCGCCGGCTTCGCCTGCGGTAACCTTAGTCTTTCTTATATAGTCCAAAAGCGAGGTTTTACCGTGGTCAACGTGTCCCATAACGGTAACGACGGGGGCGCGGGGAACGAGCTTTTCAATCTCTTCAACCGTATCCGCCTGCTGTTCGATAAGAACTTCTTCCGCAGTCTTTTCGGGCTTGTATTCGAGTTCTACGCCGATGTCTGCCGCAATGAGAGCCGCGGTGTCGTAATCTATGGAGTCGTTTACCGTTGCCATAACGCCTTCATTGAAAAGTCTTTTAACGATAACGCTTGCGGTAATACCGATTTTTTCCGATAAAGTTTTAATAGGTACGTCGCTGGTGGTAACCACTGCGCGCTCTATCTTTATAGTGGGCTGTGATTTCTGTTTGTCTTTCTTTACCCTTAACTTCCTGTAACCGCTCTTGTTCTCGTCAAAGTCGTCAATTCCGGGACCTTGCTGTTTTACGAGAGCGCGTTTTGAAAGCGTACGCTTATCCTTTTCAATGTAAGTTTTTTCAAAGCTCTGCTTCTTCTTATCGGGTCCGAAGTTCTTGCCTTTAACGGGCTGAGGCGCGGGTGCGGGAGGCGCGTTGTTGAAACGCATACCGCCTGCGGGACGGGGCGACTGCCCTTGGGGGCGCTGAGGATAAGGAGAATTACCGCGGTTGTCGTTCCTTTGGGGACGTGTATCGCGGTTGATAAACGTTTTATTTTCCGCCTTTTGCGTTTTTTGAATATTTACGTACTGTCCGTTTGCCTGTCTTATGGAATTGATGTTGGGTCTTACGACGGGCTGGGCAGGCTTAACGGGCTGAGCGGGTTTTTCTTCAACCGGCTCTTCTTTTACTGCGGGTTTTTCGGCTTCGGCTTTTATCGCCTCCGCCTTCTTTTCTTCGGCAATTTTTGCCTCTTCCTGAGCTTTCAACGCCTCGGCAGCTTGCAAAGTAGCCTGCTCTTCTTCAAACTTTTTCTGTTTGATGGCAGACTCCATATCGTTCAGTTTTTTCAAAATATCCGAAGCAGACTTTTCCGCACCGGCAACTTTCTTTGAAAGTTCCGCTACGGCACCGCCCGATATAAGCTTACTTATATTTTCAATATTCTCGTACTTTTTTGCCATATTTAAATGCTGCCTCCGGCATATAATTCGTAGTTGTCGTCTAAATTTGCCAAAATCGCCTTAGCAAGTTCGCCGTCGCGTACGGCACACAGCTTACAGCCCTCTTTGTTGACTATTCTCTCAAACTCTGTTTTGCAGATTAGAAGCGGACAGGAAAACCTGTTAGCATACTTTAACGCAAGCCGTTTTGAGTTCTTTGCGGACGCGCCGTCAAGAATTATGAGTTGCACCCCTTGGCGCAGGGTGGCTATCGCGCCCGAACCGTAAGTTATTTTAGACGATTTTATGCAAAAACCTATAAAGGTTTCAATTTTGCTGTTTGCCAAAGTATTCCTCCTCTACGGCGGTGTACACATCATCGTCCACCGCGCAGGAAAAGACTTTGTTTAAAATACGCTGTTTTTTAAGCTTCTTAATGCACTCGGGATTGTCGCAAACGTAAGCACCCCTACCCGAAGCCTTGGACGAAAAGTCAATGAAGATTTTGCCCTCACCGTTTTTTACAACGCGGAGCATCGCTCTCTTTTCTTTCAGTTCCCTGCAAGAAACGCACATTCTCAGCGGTATCTTTTTAGTAGGCATCAGTCTTCCTTGTCTTCTGAAATTTCTTCCTCGGCATCAGCGGTCAAACCGAGCTTTGACGCCATTGACTGGCTTTTAACGTCTATTTTCCAACCGGTAAGCCTTACTGCAAGGCGGGCGTTCTGTCCGTCCTTACCTATTGCAAGAGAGAGCTTGTCGTCGGGAACGACTGCCATAGCGGTCTTTTCACCGTCAAGCTGGGTTACGGAAATTACCTTTGCGGGAGAGAGAGCCTTTGCGATAAATTCAAGGGGGTTCTCGCTCCAAGGAATAATATCAATCTTTTCGCCCTTTAATTCTTCAACTATTGCGTTGACCCTTGCGCCCTTGTTACCTACGCACGCGCCGATAGCGTCAACCCTTTCGTCCTCTGAATAAATGGCAATTTTTGTTCTTGCACCTGCTTCACGGCTTATAGATTTGATAACCACCGTTCCCTGCTTGATTTCGGGAACTTCGTCCTCGAAAAGCTTTCTTACAAGTCCGGGAGCCGAACGGCTGACAAGAACCTGCGCACCGCGGAAACCGCTTTTAATGCGCTTTACGAACACTTTGATTTTATCGTTTACGTTATACTTTTCACCGGGAACCTGGTCGGAGGGCATCATTACGCCTTCAACCTGACCCTTGCCGAGTTCAATATAGACGTTTCTCGCGTCGATTTTTCTGACGATTCCGACTAAAAGCTCGCCCTCTTTGTCAGAGAACTCGTTCATAGCGGCGTCGCGCTCGGTCTCGTGAAGTTTTTGCAAAATAACCTGTTTTGCGGTTTGTGCGGCGATACGGCTGAAATCTTTGGGAACAAGCTTTTCCGTGTACTTGTCGCCAAGCTTATAACTCTTTTTAGTTTCACGCGCTTCTTCAAGGCTAATCTCGTTTTCGGGGTCAACAACCTCGCTGACGATAGTTTTAACCGTATAGAAGTCTATAGAACCCTTTTCGGGGTTCATCTTTATCTCTACCGTGCCGACGGTTTCGGCATACTGCTTTTTGCAAGCGGAAATAAGCGCGTTTTCAAGCGCGTCTAAAAATACCTGCTGGGGTATTCCCTTCTCTTTTTCCAAATCTTGAAGTGCCGCAAAAAAGTCTTTATTAATCATTTTCTTTCTCCCGATTTTTAGGTAATTTATATTCAGTCAAATTTTATTGCTTTGTTTATTTTTGCTATCTTGTTACGGCTGATTTTAAGTTCTTCCTTAGCCGTTTTAATTGTTACCGTGTTTTCGTCGAACTCTAAAAGCTCGCCCTCAATAAACTTTTGCCCCTTTAACGGTGCGTAGAGTTTTAACTCTACCTCTTTGCCGACGTTGCGCTCAAAATCACGCTCGGTCTTAAACGGGCGGTCTAGCCCGGGGCTTGATACGTTTAAAGTATAAGGCGTATCATACGTAGGGTCCAGCTCGTCAATTGGGTCCATTATCGCGTTGTGGAATTTCTCACAGGTGTCTAAGTCTACCCCTGTCGGCGTTTCTATGAAAACGGTCAAAGCGCTTGACTTGTCGTTCCACTCCACGTCCACGATTTCCACGCCCATAGGCGTAGCTATCTTTTCAAGAAACCCGCTTATTTCGTTTAAAGGTTTTATTTTCATAAATCCCTCTTTAAAAGTATTGAGTGCCTTTCGCAAGGCACTCAATCATCGTTTACGATTAAGGTCATATCAATTTTAACACTATATAATGGAAAATGCAAGCATTTTTTCAAAATATTTGAAATTACAGCACTTTGGGGAGTGATTTCTTCAATTTTATGAGTTCAATAAACACTTTTGCCGTTGCAAGCGCGTCGTCAGTCGCCCTGTGGTGATTGAACGTTATATTGAACTTATCCGCAACGGTATTCAACTTATAGTTGGATAAAAACAGCAGTTCCTGTGAAAGCGGAATCGTGTCTATTATCTTCCTTTCCAGAATGTAACCCGAAAGCGAACAGTAATAATCTACGAATTTGAAGTCAAAGCCCGCAATGTTATGACCGACAAGGATACTGCCTTCACAGAATTTGAAAAAGTCGGGAATGACTTCTTCAGTCTTGGGCGCGTCTTTTACCATATCTTCGGTTATGCCCGTAAGGTTGATAATTTCCTCGGAAAGCTTTCTTTCGGGGTTGATGAAGGTTGAAAAACACTGTGTAATTTCGCCGTCCTCTATCTTGTACGCACCGATTTCAATTATCTTATCCATATTGCCCGAAGTGGGCGAAGAGTTAAGACCCGTAGTTTCCAAATCGAACACGACGAAGGTTTTGCCCTTTAAGCACTCAGGGATTGACCTGTCGGTAAAAAGATGGGTTTGCTCGTAGTCGGTAAACGGTTGGGGAATAACCTTTTTGTAGTATCTTGGAACGGGTTTTGACGTTCTTTTTTCGGGAACGAACCCCTTCGGGGTTCTTCCGTAGTCTATCGTCTTTGCCGTATAGCGCAGGTTGCCGTTATAGGCTTCGTTCAAACCGGTGCAAACTATGCTGTCCCCCGCCTTTATATTTTTGATTTTTTCAATGGTTTTAAGTCTGGGGAAATAAGTTATGTGCGCCCTTGCCGTGCCGTCGCTTAAAACGAATACAAAGTATTTCTTTTCAACGCCTTTTTTGTTTACGTAACTGCGTTCAATTATGTCTTCAACCGTTCCGCAGATAATCACCTCGTCCGTTACGAGGTTTAAATCGCTTAAATAGACCGCGTTTGTAAGAACTTTTTCGCCCTCCAAAAAGGTAAACTCCTCTATTTTGAAGGTACGGACTGGCATTTCAAACTCGATTTCGTCGTGGCTCTCTTCCACTTGCAAGTTTTCAAGAGTTTTATCCGAATACACGCACTCCCCTTCAAAAATTCCGCAGAAGCGCTTTTTTAAGTATGCGTTAATCGAGTCGCACAAGTTGTGCGGGGCTATCGTAGGCGAAACTAAAATTTTATACTTAAACCCGAAAGGCGTTCTTTCTACCGTTACGTCGTCTTGGCTTAAGGTTGCGTAGGTTGCCTTGGAGCATACACTTACCGCTTCGGTTATTTTACGCTTTATCATATCTTCGTCGGGAGAAAGCTTTGAAATTTGCGTTTCGCAAGAAAAGTAAGCGGGAACGTACTTTTTTATAACCTGCACTGCGCCGGCTTCGTCTGACTGGGTAAACGCCTCGTCTGTTATTAAATAAACCTTAACAAGCTTGCGGGGCCTATCAACAACAATCTGCCTTATTATGGCGTTTCTTAAATTTTTACTTACCGCACGGATTTCGGTCAGAACGTTATCTGTCATTTAAAAGTGCGTTAATCTCCTTAAAAAACTCTTGCTCTGCGTCTTGGGCGGGTACTCTTCTTATAATTTCTCCGTTTTTGAATATTACGCAGTAGTCCTTTGCGCCCGCTATTCCTATATCGCAATCTTTTGCCTCACCCGGGCCGTTGACCACGCAACCCATTACGGCTACGTTCAGTTTCTTGTTACTGCTTTCAACTAAGGCGGAAACTTTTTGGGCAAGCTCCATAGAGTTCCATTCGCATCTACCGCAAGTGGGACAGGAAATGACGTTTACGAAATTTTTGTCCAATCCGACAGCCCGCAATATTCTGCGGGAAGCAATAACTTCTTTAACAGGGTCGTCGGTTATGGAAACGCGAAGCGTATCTCCTATTCCGTCAAGTAAAAGCGCGCCTAAAGCTACGCTTGACTTTACGACCGCCATAGCCTCCGTACCGGCTTCGGTAACGCCAATATGCAACGGATAGTTTGTAAGCGTTGATAGAAGTCTGTACGATTTGACGGTAAGAGCGACGTCTGACGCCTTGACGGAAATTACTATATCGTTTACGCCGTATTTTTCCAAAGACGCAACGCTTTTTAATGCGCTTTCAACGAGCGATTTCTCGTTCTTGCCGTATTTTTCAAGAAATTCCTTTTCAACGCTTCCGGTATTCGCGCCGACACGCACGGGTATTTTGTGCGACCTTATGCAATCGGCTACGAGCTTAACGCCTGCTTCGTCGCCGATGTTGCCGGGGTTTATACGCACCTTATCCGCACCGTTTTCAATTGAGAGAACGGCGAGGCGCGGAGAAAAGTGAATATCCGCTACAACAGGCAGTTTAGAACCGTCTTTTATTCTTTTTATGGCACGGGCGTCCTCTTCGTCAAGAACGGACACCCTTACGATTTCACAGCCTGCGTTATAAAGCGCGGAAATCTGCGAAGTAACGCGGGGAACGTCAGAAGTTTTTGCCGTGCACATAGATTGAATTTTTACACTCTCTCCACCGCCGACGAATACCCCGCCGATATTTACTTTTTTTGTTTTATAATTCATAATTTTTCAGGGTCAAAAATCGGTAGACCCCCACATATGCTTGAATTAACACACTTAAATTGTGCTTCAAACAGTCTCGGAGGTTGTAAGGAAACATCAACCTCCTCGGTCACCGCAACCGCTATTTATGCGTTTGCTCATCTCAACCTTGCAAAACAGCAGGTGTCTGCTGTTTTGAGAAATCAAGGTTTCGTCCCAACATATGCTTGAATTAACGCTACTGTTTACAGTTTTTTACTGTCAATAAGTTTTTGCAATTCGTCCATAAAACTGGGTATATCTTTGAACGAACGGTACACGCTTGCATAGCGCACGTAGGCTACTTCGTCGTGCTTTTTAAGCTCTTCCATAACCATTTCGCCTATCT
>JAAUYS010000095.1 GCA_014804995.1 Clostridia bacterium | reverse complement strand
GGAAGCCATGATTTTCACCCATTACAATGCGTTGATGTTATTTAGCCTCGCGTGTACAACGCCGCTTCTCGCTGCGCCTGAGAACGTAGAAGTGCATCCCAGTCGCTTACCCCTAGGGGGTTCAACGCGGAAGCTGGAACAGCCGATGGCGAAAGAGTAACCGGAGCCGGTTCGCCTGCCAGAGGCTCATCCAAATAAATATTCATATCATCATATTCAGGAATTTCTACTTCCTGCGGCAACGATATGGGGGGCCACGCTATTGTGCCCCACGGCGTGGGGATTTCTGCTCTCTTCTGTGTTGGCGCATAGGTACGCACATTACCAGCACCAGCCCTGTCGATAGGGTCAATCACTTCACGGCGAACCGACCTGCCAGATAACGGCGTTTCCAAATATTCATCATTAGGAGCAGCGAGGATGAGCCCTCGATTTGTTTGCACGGGGGCTCCCTCTTCTGGCGCAGTAGTTGTGGTGACTGGCTGTGTCGAGGCAGCCCGAGTACCACCCCCGCCGCCACGGCGTACCCCCGGAGCAGGCATCTGCACCTGCGGGGGGTTATTCCACCACGCTGGCATGATTGCCTGTATCCACGGCATCAGGCGTTGCTCCGGGCCAAGACTGTACCCACGGAGAACATGCGGATAAACGGACGGATAGCCAACGAGATTTTGCACACTCAAGTTGCCATATGGGTCGTACCCCATATACCCTGTAGCCATAGCATAAGGCTGTGTCTGACGAATTGCGGGCGCAGCCCCATACAGTTCTGCACCTTCACGCATCCCGTTAGGAGAGTAGTAAGTCCCCGACCGCTGCACGGCAGGGGGGACTCCGCCGCCCACAAGCGCACTGTACCCATCATAACGCACCTCCGGGGGAACCATCTGCGGCGGCGCAGCTGGGACAGGAGCTGGCACAGGGGCGACCGCCACCGGCGCATCCTGTGAACCAAGCGTGACACCGGGACCGATGTCTTCAACTTCCATCCCATAAGGAGACAGCATGACCATTGCATTTACCTCATCATACTTGAAGGCAGACCGCCCTGAGCATTACCAACAGGGAGTGACATACCCCCGCCCATCATCATTTGAGGATTACCCCACATCTGGGCCATCGCACGCATCTGGAGCGGCGCTATCTGCGGATACATCCACTGATAGGTAAAATCACTTTGCAAATCCGCAGGATACCGCACCATAAAACGCCCGAAATTCAGGCCATTCATCATGGTGTTGATGTCGTCATTCCGCACAGCGTTGTGAAACATATCCAATCGAGGCCCAAACGTGGCTTCGGTGAAAGCGTTTTCAAGCTGCCCCATCTGAGTCTTGTTGTAATTCATCAGGTCAGTCCAGTTATCCTGCACAGCCTGACGCTGCCCCTGAACGTACCCGGGGAGTACGCGGGCGAATCCGCCAAAGATTGAGCCGAAGTTCATACCCCTCTCCTACGGATAAGTCGCGCCTGACGGCTCATACGGGTCGCCACGCTGTTGTAAGTTCACGAGTTGGGTCGGCTGGCCCATAAGATACGATGTTGGATACACTGTGTCAAATCTTGAGCCGTAGTACCCGAGCGCTTGGCTCACACTGCCAGCAGCCCTGTCAGCAATCTTCCCCACATCACCCATCAGCCGCCGGGCCACGTCACCATACTGCATAGCCTGCGAACTGAGATTACGCCCAAGATTCAGGATGTTCGACCGCCTGTTCCAACGCTGGTCGTTCTTGAAATCTGTGAACCACTCGTCATCCCGCAGGTTGTAATTCTCCGTGTCAACCAGCGTAAGGTTTCGTGCAAACGCGAGCTGTCGAACTGTGGTCGAATCAGGGCAAAGCCTGTACGCCTTGGCCTGCGAAGCGAGATACTTGTCGATGTAATCAAACGACGGGTTCACCGCACCCTGCGCACGAGCCCTGTCATCGGCACAGTCCATCGACCGGACAGGCGTACTCGACGCTTCCCAGAGGATAGACTCTTCCAGCGGACGATACTTGCCGGAGAACCTGTTCCACTTGTACTTCGCCTGCTCGTAATACCCCCGAGCTAAGTCTTCTTGCTTGTCGGCAATCTGCCCTTGGATAACAGCGTTCAAGATGGCAACGCCAATCTGCGCTGCCTTCATCGCGTTTACCCAGCCGGACTCCCCGACAGGGCCATATTCAGGCGCTGCCCAGTGGCAGAAACGAATACGGTCGAGCTTACCGTGAGAGCCACCATTCGCTTTGCTACCGGAAAGCGTCTCGTCAATATACGCACCGGTGTCGCTGATTTCACCAGCGATATTCTTGCTCTGGCTCTTAATAGCCTGCGCAACAGCCTGCGGGTCAGCGCATGTACATTCAGCCACGATACGCTCCTATCGCTGTCAGATACTCAGGGCCAGCAGTGTTCGTACCAGCTTCGGCGAATCGCTCATCCCACGTCTGCTTCTGATTGTACATCGTCAGAGAGCGCCCAACCGTGTATGTCGTCGGGTAATGGGTCGGGTTCCTGTTCCCCTCGTATCCGAGATACTGTCCAGCAGCGACAAGTCCCTCCCATGTTTGGTCAAGGAGGCTCCCATATATCCCCGCTGACGCCATCCCGAGTGCCGTCACATCCGCCACAATATCCCGCCCGCGTTTCGCCGTATTAAGGCGCTTCTCCCAGCGCACATCGTTCCGTGCTTCTATATGCGCGCGCTCGTTGCGATACCCAAGCCCATCAGAAAGAGACACCGCCTGTGCCTGTGCCATCGAGATACGAGCCAGCATGTCAGCCCTAAGCCCTGTACAATACCGGGACGTGCACCGCATGGATTGCCGGAGCTTCCCCTTGAACTCAATCCATGCACTCGTCCGTGCACGACCCCGGGCAATTTCATAAGACGGTTGCGCTTCCTCAAGCGCCAGAGCTTCGGAGATTTCTTGGTCTTCAACAGGGGCGTATGCACCCTTGTAGTAGTCAAGCCAGTTCTCCGCGATGCGCCAATACTTCTTCGCCATCTCCCATTCTTTGATGGCGATGTCCAGCGCCTTGTACGCATTGTAACCGGCAGCGGCCAGCGCAGCGGCGGAAATGATGTCACCGAATGTGACTCGGTTCTCATCCGTTACGCCCCCATGTTGGACACACTCTTTAGCGTTATCGACCACCTACCGCCTCACATATCGGTCAATGACAGTTTTACCCGTAATCTGCCAGTCGCCACCAAGCAGGGGATACAATTCCTTCTCACTGTGACTGACCCAAATCTCATCCGTGCCGAGGAACTTCGCCGCTTCCCGAGCATAGTTGAAAAGCCCATCAGCCACATCCTGCTTGCCATCGGCGTACCAGTCTTCAATCTGGAAAACCTGCGCCTGATACGGCAGGGGGCGGAACACCATCCCCATGAGGTAGCCCACGGGATGCTCGCCGTCATAGGCGATGATGAGCTTCAGCGCCTTGGAGAACCACATGTTCGCAAAGACGCCGACGTTCATATCGAAGGGCGCATCCTCATGCGCGGCGGCCTTCTCCTTGACCCAGCTCTGCGTGTACAGCGGCGCGAACACTTTCGTCAGTGTGTCCAGCGCTTCGTCAAGATTCCTAGCAGGTTCGAGCAACTCGTATCGCATTTACATCCCCTGATTCACAGACATGTTTGAGGTTCCCATATCCAGAAATTCAACCACTTCAGTCCCCCGAAGCTCCACCTTGTACCACATGTGCCGCCCGGCACGGGGGAGACGCACGGGCTGCTCGCTGAACACGCTCCTGTCATGGAGCACATTGCCATGCGAGCCAATGAGAATAAACCTCGTCATCTTCGTCCCTATCTTCACACTGGTCGGCCACCAGTACGCCCCCCTCGCGGGGTTCTGGGATTCCAGCCGCCCCTGCCCCGCAGCATCAGGACCGGAAGTCAGCGGGCGCGAGCGCCAGATAAAGGGCCGGTAGGACGCTCCGGCATCCCAGACATAAACCTTGTCATCCTCCAGAAAGAACATCCCCCCGGCAGGGGTAGACAACATGTCAATGGGCGCATCGGAGATGGTCGAGAGTTCAGCACCCTCCATGTCCCCATACGGCTGCCCATTGAGATTCAAGAGGAAAGACGCCATGTCGGTTACGATGAACAGATACCCTTCCCAGTAAGTGAGCCGTACCGTGTCAGGCATGAGCTTCTGCCACTCGTCCTTCCCGAACCACTTCGCCGTTACAATATGCCACCTGCCGTCAGGCTGCAATAGCACGAGTCCTACTGGACTCGAATAGATGAACCCGTGGGGCGTAGTGATGCCGCTGTGCGCGTACTTGCACCCGATGTCGGGGAGCGGCGCTTCCAGTGACGTGACAGGCGTGCACTTGGTGTCATCGCAACTCGACACGTCGATGACGTAGGGGATGCCGTTCGTAGTTACGAAGAGCTTCTGGTCGAGGCATCCCATGTTCACGATATTATGGTCGAGCGTCAGGTCGTACTTGGCGGGCCAGTTGTGCGGCTGGAACTGCTCGGAAAAATAGACCCGGTTCTGGTGGAACCCTGCAAGGCGCACTTGGTCGCCGATACTCACGATGCCCGAGAGGGGGTTCGGCGGCTGCCTGTCGTACTGTGTCTCAAGCGCAGCGCCGAGATAGATGCCCTTGATGTTGTCAGTGAAAGTCCGCTGCTCAACCGGGATGGAGGCTACGAAGAGGTACTCGGTAAGAGGCTTCTGCACTTTGCCATCAGCAGGACGAAAACCCGTAGAGGCGCGGTACAGATGACGACCAATGATGCCATACCCCATAGGAACAGCATCATTAATTCGCACAGACACAACACTGCCATCGTCAACACGGACGATATTACTCGCTGGAGACGGCGCAGACTCTTCCCCCCACTCGTTGACATAGGTGTAAACATACGCGCGGGCATCCGCCTCTCGACTGCACTGCTCATTCGCCGACGCCACAGGCTGCGTGACAGGCACAGGCACGCCGACGAGAGTGGTGGACGGACGGCACTCACAGTCGATAACTACAGAACGTAAGTTACCATCACTGCCCACCATATAGAAGCGCCCCCAATCAGGGGATAAGTCAGCCACAGATACTCTATCATGCCAGCTCACCAGACAACAGCCGCTGATATGGAAAGACCGCGCATCCTGCACGGCCTCACCAAACAGCTTAGGCTCTCGCCATGCTTCCAGTTGCCCGTTGCGCAGCTTGACATCGTGTGCCATAGTCGCCTGATTCGGAGCGAGCTTGTGCTCCGCGAGGCGCGGCATTATGCCACCGAAACTGGAGAGTACGACGTTCATTCTTCACTCGTACTGTCAGCCAACGTGCAGGGCCAGAGAATAGCCTGAGCCGCTGCGGTAGCGACCCACGCCTCCTGCGCCCGGATGTCAAGCGTGTGTTCTCCGACACCGAAAATCCCAAGCCCCGTGAAGGCCACCCCATAGCTTGCCGTGGCTATACCGAGCGGCGTGAGCTGGCAGGGGACATCATCAATGAAGATGAGGAGCCGCTGGAAAAACGTAGTCGTCCCCGTGGTGTACAGCACGCCAGCCAACGGAGCGTCATAGCGCATGGTGAAAGTGGCCGTGCGCCGGGTAGCAGCCCTGCCCTCCTGCCAGCGGATGTTGAAGCCCGTTGCGAGGGGAGCAGTCTCAATGCTCTCGATAGACCCCTGTTCATTCACAGTGATAGCAGATGTGCCTGCGGCAATCTGCTGGCTCCCGCCGAGGTCGATGCTCTTATCAATGCGAGTGATGCGGTTCTTGGCATCGAGGTCGATGTCATAGCCGCCAAGCTGATAAGTACCGGCTCTGGAGGTCGGCGGGTCACTCAAGGACACCGTGGCAATCCCGGACGCATGGTCAAACGTGGCATCGATGCCGTCACCGGGGATGATGCCCTGCACGCCAGTCGGGGACGCAGCGGACGTATCTACGTCCACGAGATGTCCCTGCGCGTCAAATGTGAGCCCGTTTACCGTACCCTGATGCCCGCTCTTGTGGGTGATGACAATGGGGTCCTCACGCCCACCGCTGCCAGTCACGGCAATCGCCTCATTCGAGGAGCGGGCGTACATCACCTGCGTCTCGATGCGAGCCGAGATGACGTACGGGTTCGTGAGCGTGCCGTCACCAGAGACAATCACATTGTCCCCAGCCTCGATACGACACAGCACCAGTGGACGCCCAGCGGCGTCCGTGGTGTAGAGATTTCCCGGAGTCACAGAGGGGTCGAGCTGTTGCCCCTCGACAGCGCCGCTACAAGGGGACGGGCTGGGCGCACAGGGGGCAGCGATAAACTGCGGGATGTTCTCTTCAGCCACACCGACAAGACAGCCATTGGCAATGATGACTTTGCCGTACACGCCGTCTTTCGGGGGCTTGCCCGGAGCAAGACGCACACAGCCGTCAGTGGACCACAGTTTGCCGCCCCACGGAAGACACAGCTCCCAGCTCGGGCAACTCTCCTGCGCGGGCGGCGTCAGTTCTTCCGGTTCACAAACAGGCAGAAAACGGGGGGCGCAACCCAAAAGTGCATCTTCCTTATTCACATCACCCTCCCGAACTGCATCTTGAGCTTACCTCGCTGCCCCTTGGTCAGAACCTCCACGGCATCTTCCCGGAGCATACGGTTATACTCATTCAAAAGCTCTGCGCCCACACGCATGTTCGTCCACTTCTGGCCGGTAATCAGCATGATGTGCGCACGAGCTCCCATCACCAGCGTGCTGTAATAGCGGTCCTTGTACACGCGGGGGAGCACACAGGCGTCGCGCTCAGGTACGACAGACAAGCTGACATAGAGCGTACCGCCAGCACACCCGGAGTAGTGGAGCACATTGTCCTCAGGAGAAAACCACGCCACATCATTTACGCAGCAGGTCTCCGGGGGGACAAAGGACCGGCGCACCTCATGGGAGCACTCAAAAGAGCAATCGCTCTGACGGACACCAAGAATCTGCCACAGACGCATACCGTCAGGGGACTGCATCAAATATCTGGTCACACCGGGTTCAAGCTCGATGGCGACCCAGCGGCGGACCAACGCGCCTTTCTCCGCCATGTCGACGGCGGTTTTCAGAAGGTAATGGTCGAACAGCGGCGCGGGGAGTTCCGGCCACTCGAACCGGAGCTCATCGTGGAACTCACTGAGCGGGACGGTTGGGAACGGCTCGTAGACTACCATTCTCTACCTCCTCCTGAGCAGACGACACCTGCTCTGCCCGCACCAGCATATTGTAAATTTCCATGTGCTTGGCAGAAAGCTGCATCACAAACTGACTGTTTTCACTGTCAACCATATAAGCATGGGCAAGCATCCACTGCCTGAGCATGGGAACCATGCGCCCACGCACCTCATAGCCGTCAGACACATC
>JAAUYS010000094.1 GCA_014804995.1 Clostridia bacterium | reverse complement strand
GGAAAGTATTGACTTTGATTGCGCGGTTTTCGGCGACAGGTACGGCAAGGGCGGAGACGACTACGTAAACTGTCCGTTAAACAAAGAGCAGTACGAAAACTTTGTAAAAGAGCTTGTAAACGCTGAAAAGGCAGTACTTCACGATTTTGAAAAGAGAGAAATTTTTGAAGGCTGTATGCCCGTTGAAGTTATGGCTTCACGCGGGGTGGAAAGTTTAAGATATGCTAATTTTAAGCCCGTAGGGCTTAAAGATAAGGACGGAAACCGCTTTTACGCCATATTACAGCTCAGAAAAGAGAACGCGGACGGAACGGCTTACAACTTAGTGGGCTGTCAGACAAACCTTAAATGGGGAGAGCAGAAGAGGGTATTTTCTTTAATACCCGCCCTGAAAAATGCAGACTTTCTCCGTTACGGGGTTATGCACCGCAATACTTTCATAAATTCCCCTACCTGTTTAAACGCGGACTTTTCGTTAAAGAGCAACTCAAAAGTGTTTTTTGCGGGGCAAATTACGGGCGTTGAGGGCTACGTTGAAAGCTCTGCAAGCGGTATTTTGTCTGCAATTCACCTTTGGGAAAAGCTGAACGGAAGGCAACCCCAAATACCCGACAATACGACGGTTTTAGGCGCGTTATCGGCACATATATCGGGGGCAACGGATAATTTTCAGCCTATGAATGCCAACTTCGGCATATTAAAACCTGCCGAAAAGCTTATAAAAGACAAAAAACAGAGATACGCCTATCTCGCCGAGCGCGCGTTAGGTAGCATAAGAAGTTATAAGGAGAAACTTAAATGGTAGAATTTCACGCAACGACAATTTGCGCCGTAAAAAGAAACGGTGAAACGGCTATCGCCGGCGACGGACAAGTTACTATGGGCGAAAGCGTTATTTTTAAAAATTCCGCCCAAAAGGTGAGAAGAATTTACGGCGGTAAAGTTATTTTGGGCTTTGCAGGGTCGGTATCGGACGCGTTTTCTTTAAGTGAAAAGTTTGAAGGTATGCTCAATAAATTTTCGGGCAACCTTATGCGTTCGGCAGTGGAGCTTGCCGAGCTTTGGAGAAGCGACAAAGCCGTAAGAAAGTTAGAAGCTTTAATGATTGTCGCAGATAAGGACACGCTTTTAATAGTTTCCGGCACGGGTGAGGTCATAGAACCCGACGACGGAATAGCTTCCATAGGCAGCGGTGGCAACTACGCACTTGCGGCGGCGCGTGCGCTCTATCAAAACACGGACTACTCAGCTTCCGATATAGCTAAAAAGGCTTTAAAAATCGCAAGTGAAATTTGCGTTTTCACCAACGACAACATTAAATGTGAGACGATATAGAGAGGTGTTGTATGGACTTAACTCCTAAACAGATAGTACACGAATTGAATAAATACATCATAGGACAGGACGACGCGAAAAAGGCGGTTGCAATAGCGCTGAGAAACCGTTACCGCAGAAGCCAGCTTTCCCCTGCGTTGCAGGACGAAATTACTCCTAAGAATATTATTATGAAAGGCCCGACCGGCGTCGGCAAGACGGAAATTGCAAGAAGGCTTGCAAAGCTCGTCAAAGCGCCCTTTATTAAGGTTGAGGCAACGAAGTATACCGAGGTCGGTTACGTCGGCAGAGACGTAGAGTCAATGGTGCGCGATTTGGCGGAGTGCGCAATACGCCTTGTTAAAGAGGAAAAGACGCAGGAGGTCAGCTACAAGGCAACTGCCGTTGCCGAAAGGCGCATTGCAAAAGTTCTTGCAGAAATGAAGAAGGACGAGCGCGGTGAAACGGCTAAAAACGTATTCGAGGACAAGCTTGTTGAAGAAATTCATTCGGGCAAGTACGACAATACTTTAATTGAAATCGAAGTTGACGATATACCTAAGCCCCTTGAGCTTTCACCCGGTAGCGGTGCCGCTATCGATTTGGGTTCTATTTTCAGCGGAATAGGTATGCACAAGAAAAAGAAGCGTAAAATCTCCGTAAAAGAAGCAAAGAATTTAATCCTTGCCGAAGAGGCGGATAAACTTATAGATAACGACGCGGTCAACGCAGAGGCTATCCGCCGTGCGGAAAACGACGGTATTATCTTCATTGACGAAATAGATAAAATCGCAGGCAAGGGCAACCAGGGCGCGGACGTTTCGCGCGAGGGCGTGCAGAGAGATATTCTTCCCATAGTAGAGGGCTGTACAGTAATGACAAAGTACGGACCTATCAAGACGGACTACATCCTCTTTATAGCGGCGGGTGCGTTCCACGTTTCCAAGGTGGAGGATTTAATTCCCGAGCTTCAAGGCAGGTTCCCCATTCAGGTTGAACTTAAAAGCCTTACCAAGGAAGATTTTGTAAACATTCTCACCCAGCCCCAGAACGCTATAACCACGCAGTACTCTGCGCTTCTTGCGGTTGATAATATCGACTTACACTTTACAAAGGACGCCATTGAAAAAATCGCCGAAGTGTCGGAGGATATTAACACCACTTCGGAGGACATCGGCGCGCGCAGACTGCACACCGTAATGGAGCATCTTTTAGAGGACATTTCTTTCAACGCGGGCGGAAACGATTACCCCGTTATTCCCGTGGAGGTCAACGCAAAGTACGTTGAAGAGCATCTTGAAAATATCATAAGAAACCGCGATTTAAAGAAATACGTTTTATAAAATTACGGGAGACTACAGTTATGGAAACTTATATATTCGTTGCGTTCGGCGTTTTTATGGTTTTAGGCGTCATCGTAACGCTTATTAAAATAACTAAAGGTACGGCAAACTCCGCAAGAGGTGGCGGTTCTTCTTCCGACGACCAGGAAACAAGCCGTCTTTGCAAGACGCTGGGCGGAGAAGAGCTTTACAACCTTGCATTAAATCTTAAAGACGAAAAGGGACATAAAAAGGACTACAAGCTGTGGGAAAGCTTTATGAGCGCCGCCGCAAACAAGGGCTACCTTCCCGCTATGCGCGAGTGGGGTAAGGACCGCAAATGCATAAAGAACAACGAGGCAATCTTCTGGCTGGAACGCGCGGCTAACGAGGGCGACGCGCTGTCGGCTGTTGCGCTCGGCGATATGTACAAGTTCGGCGTAAAATACGGTACGCCCGTTATAGAAAAGAACGAAGACCTTGCCTTAAAGTGGTACACCGTGTATGCCGAAAAAGGCGACGCTACCGCACAGTTTGAGCTGGGAGAGTTCCTTCAATATTACAAGCACAACGAAAAGGAAGCATTAAAGTGGTACAAAAAATCCGCAGACCAAAACAATGCGGACGCCATTAACGCGCTTGCCGACTATTACCGCTTTAACGACAAGGAAGACGAGGCTTTTGAAATGGATATGAAAGCCGCGGAGCTTGGTTCTGCGGAAGCGGAGCGTTCCTTGGGTACATATTATTACACCTTGGACGAGCCTGATTTTAAAAAAGCTATGGAGTGGTACAAAAAGGCCGCCGAACACGGCGACAGCGTTGCAACCTGCGACGTGGGCATAATGTACTTAAAGGGCAAGGGCGTTTTAAAAGACTCTTCTGTTGCGGTTGAATGGTTTAAAAAGGCAGTGGAAATACATTCCGTGCAAGCAATGTACTATCTCGGCAAATGTTATCTGGAAGGCACCGGCGTGGAACAGGATATCGACCGGGCTATAAAGCTGTACACAGAAGCCGCCGAATACAGTGCAAACGCGCAGTACGCGCTTGGTATGTGCTATCTGGAAGGCACCGGCGTTAAAAAGGACGTAAAACAGGCAATAAAATATCTTGAAAAATCAAGCCACACCCGTTTCTACAATGCTTCGGCATCAAGCGCAAGCTATAAGCTGGGCGAGATGTATTACGATGGAAAGCTCGTCAAAAAGAACGACGAATTAGCTAAGGACTACTGGCGCAAATCGGCAAGCCACGGACATAAAGACGCAATAGAATGCTTAAAACTTTACTTCGGCGAAGTCGTAGAAATCAACGAAGACGAAATTGACGATTTCGACGATTAATTCAAAACGTGGAATTGAGGAAGAGTTATGATTAATATTCCCAAGGGTACTAAGGACGTTTTACCCAACCAATCTTATAAATGGCAGTATATAGAGGGCGTAGCAAGAGAGGTTGCCCGTACTTACAACTTTAAGGAAGTACGCACCCCCACGTTCGAGCATACCGAACTTTTTAAGCGCGGAGTAGGCGAAACCACAGACGTAGTAAATAAAGAAATGTACACCTTCGAGGACAAGGGCGGGCGCTCCATTACGTTAAAGCCCGAAGGCACGGCAGGCGTTGCAAGAACGTTTATAGAGAACGGGCTTGCAAGTTCCCCTATGCCCTTAAAAACTTTCTACATAACTCCCGCGTTCCGCTATGAAAGACCGCAGGCGGGCAGGCTGAGAGAGTTCCACCAGTTCGGGGTAGAAGTATTCGGCGCGTCCTCGCCGGAAACGGACGCGGAAGTAATTTTATTTGCTTCCACGCTTTTAAACAAGCTTAAAATTAAAGACGTTAAGTTAGAATTAAATTCGATAGGTTGCCCCAAGTGCAGGGCGGAATACAACCGCGCTTTAAAAGAATACTTTAAGCCTCATCTTAGTGAGATGTGCGAGAATTGCCGTTCAAGGTTCGATAAGAACCCTTTGCGCATACTCGACTGCAAGGAAGAGCGCTGTAAAGCTATCGCCCAAAACGCGCCTAAGATTACCGACTACCTTTGCGACGATTGCAAAAACCATTTTGAAAGCGTAAAGGCATTACTTAAAAACCAAAATGTCGAATACACCGTTAACCCCAACATCGTAAGGGGACTTGACTATTACACGAGGACGGTTTTCGAGTTCGTTTCAACCAACATCGGTGCGCAAGGTACCGTTCTCGGCGGTGGCAGGTACGACGGGCTTATCGAACAGCTTGGCGGAAGCTCCTTGCCCGCAATAGGCTTTGGCGCGGGACTTGAAAGACTTATTCTTCTTATGGAAAACACTTCCGTTCCTTTCCCTGAGGATGAAAAACCGTTAATTTATCTTGCGGGTATGGACGATAAGAGCAGGGCGAAAGCTTTTGAAATTGCAACTAATTTGAGGAGCAACGGCGTTTGCGCGGAAGTGGACCATATGCAAAGAAGCGTAAAGGCGCAGTTTAAATACGCGGATAAGCTTGGCGTCAAGTTCGTTGCGGTAATCGGTGAAACCGAATTGAATGAGGGCGTTCTCGCCGTAAAGAATATGGCGGAGGGAACGCAGACTTCGGTTAAAATCGAAGATATTTACACATATTTAGTTAAGGAGGAAAATTAAAAATGGAAAAGGTAAACGTTGCCCGTTTTGACGAACTTTTAAAGGAAGAAAAGCCCGTCGTTTGCGACTTCTACACGACTTGGTGCGGACCCTGCAAGGTGCTTACGCCCATTTTGGAAGAGCTTGCGGAAAAGTATTCGGACAGGGCGCTATTTATAAAAGCCGATATAGATTTAAACATTGAACTTGCCGTAAGGTACGGAATAACTTCTATCCCGTTCGTGGCGGTATTCAAGGGCGGTGAGCTTGTGGATAATACCCTCGGCTACTCTTCAAGGCAGGACATTATAGAGTTTTTGGATAAGAATATATAATATAAATTATGAAAAACGACGGCGAAGAAAAGTCGTCGTTTTTATTTAAACCGTTGACTATTTAAAAAAATAGGAATATAATCTTGGTAGATTTATATTTTAATAAAGGCAAGAGGGTACCCTCTTATGCGTTACTTGCGTAACGCATAAACAACCCTAATTGTCTAAGCGCCGAATGCGTTCGGCGCAAGGAGGATTTAATGAAAGTTTTTAAAAAGGTAACTGCATTTGCCGTTGCTATGACTATGGGTTGCTCAATAATGGCGTTTACCGCCTGCGGTCCTAACGACGATGACAAAGATAAAGGCGCAAACAATCTTCCCAAAGGAACGCCCGCTCAGGCAATTGACGCTACTTTTGCAGAAGCTATTGAACAGGAAACTAACTACGCAACCTTAAAGTATTCAAATACCGAGAGTGTTACGGAAACGTATTACCAAAAGGTGAACGGCGTTTTAGATAACGACTACACAAATACGTCTACGCACGAAATCAATATGACTGTAAACGGCACAATCGACCTTAAAGAAGGAAATGCCGACCTCGTTGCAAAGTCCGTAGCAGAATACAATAACGATAAGAATAAAGAGGATTTTACCGGCAATCTCGAATACAATAACTTCCTTTCGTACTGCTTTGTCCGCGACTGGAACTCATTCGTTTACGATACTCCCGACAACAAGGAGGTAACCGATTTTACGGGTAAAGAACTCGAATACGGCAGTTCTTTGAAAATCGACTGGGAAGAGATTTTAAAGGAAATGGGTTCTGTCGGCGATATGGTTCCCGATATTTCCGAGGGAGCTGTTCCCGTTTTAGGCGTTCTTCCCCAGACGGGAGATTTAGTTAAGCTTTCGCTTTTGGGCGAAAATTACGCTTTGGTTAAACTTGCTTCGGCGGCCAACACCATAGAGACTGTTGACGGCGGATATTCAATCGACCTTATCAAGACCGTTGAAACCGTTTTAAAAGAAGTAGGCTCGGTAGTTTACGCGTTAAACGGCGATAACACCGTAGGTGATATTTTAAAGAACGACATCGTTAAAAAGTACTTCTCAATAATTACCGAACTCGTTCCCGTTGAAGACGTTAAGGACGCGGTTGCATCGGCAATTGACGCGCTGTACAAAGAAGAGAATTTGAAGGATTTAATAAACCTTTATTTCAAGAGCGACCTTGAAGGAATTAAGAGCATATCAGCAAACGACACTTACGATTACATAGTTGCACTTATCAGTTCTGAAAACTTAAAGAACGTTCTCAATACCGTTGCAATGATAGCTATGCAGTTGCCCGGCGGAGGCGCTTCGCCTATGGCTTCCGCACCTTCTAACGGAGCTGTGTCGTCCGACGTATTCACTAAAACCTTAGATAAGTACACCGTAAACGAAATTTTAACCATTGTAAACGAAATGGCACAGCCTACGCTTCCCATAACGCTTGACGTACTTAAAAACGCTTACAAGAACTATATTGAAGTGCTTTGCGACGGCAACAAGCTGTACGTAAATTCCGACCCCGACGATACCGCGGTACTTACTACTTTAAGCGTTGAGTATAAGCTGGAAAACGGAAAACTTGCTTCCCAGAAGGTAAGCTACGCTTACGGAAGAGAATATACGCATAAATTCGGTGAATCAATTATAGAAAGCAACGGCAGTGTAACCACAACAGCAAGCACGTACTCCGAAGTTAAAGAAACGCAGGAAGGCACTGTTGAGCTTATTTACGGCACTACCGCGCCCACGCTTACGGACATTAGCGAAAACGTTGTAAACTACGTTGAATACGTTTGGGACGAGAACGATTTGCAACCCTTTAATATCGGATACTACGATTATAACCTTGACCAATACGTAGAAAGAGATTTCTATCTCGGTGCAGTTGTTGCTGATGACGGATATATAAGTTATCAGGTATACGCTGAAGACCAGACTACGGTATTAGCTATTGAAAGTGATATCTTCTACATAGAAAATAAAGCGTTCAGAGTAGTTGAATACGACAGGTATTTCTCCGATACTTATTCTTATATTTCCGTAGAATATCTGGACAAAGACGGGGAATATTACGGCTGGACCCGTATAACGCCGAAAGAGCTTAATAAGCAGTCTACCGTAGCGGAAATGATTTCTGCAAACGCATAACAAAGTTAAAAAAATATTTTCCGTCCGCGCAAAATTTGCGCGGACGGTTTTTTCTTTAAAATTTAAAAAATCAATTGTTTTACTCCGGTTAATGTGATAGAATAAAATAAAAGTATGGCACAATAGCCCTCAGGAGTAATTTATGGTAGATATTTCCCTTATAGCTAAGACCGACCCCGAAATTGCAGAAGCGTTAAAGGCAGAGCTTTCCCGTCAGCAGAACAATATAGAGCTTATTGCAAGCGAAAACTTTGTTTCGCCCGCGGTGCTTGCTACCGCAGGAAGCCACCTTACCAACAAGTATGCGGAGGGCTACCCCGGACACCGTTATTACGGCGGTTGCCAGTGCGTTGACGTTGCCGAAGATTTGGCGCGTAACCGCT
>JAAUYS010000093.1 GCA_014804995.1 Clostridia bacterium | reverse complement strand
TTATGACATACCGTTAATAACGCCGACTTGGCTTAATTTATCAATAGGAACATACATTAGACACCAAGCCGACAAACGTCACTATTCAGATCTTTTTAATAGTAATAAGGAGATTAGTGGACTAAAAAAATTATGGCTATTAGCTACTTTACGCTCTACCATAAATATCGAAGAATTTCTTGAAACTAAGAATAGTAGTATTATTATAGTAGAGGGAATATATGATTTCTTTAAGCCTCTCATAGGTAATAATGAAATTATTAGAAATTACTTATTTGAACACATAAATCCTAATATTTTAAAACAAGTCAATAGTTTTGACTTTAATAATTCTATCGCAGTTCATGTTCGTTTAGGAGATTTCCCGGAGGGGCGTCGCGTTCCGATGAAATGGTACATTGATGAAATAAATAAACATTCGGATTCTAAACGTATTCTAATTTTTTCTGATGGCAAAGACGAAGAATTGAAAGATATACTCTCCCTCCCAAATACAAAACGAGTCTTTTTTGGTGGAGCTATTCAAGACATCATAGCAATTAGCAAATGCTCCTATCTTATTGGATCTGATAGTTCATTTTCATCATGGGGTGCTTTTTTGGGACAGGTTCCATGCGTATTCTATCGTACACAATTTGGTCAAATTCTTAATGATGACAGCAAGCAAACCATTGTATATCCGACCAAATAAATAATTAATTAAGTAGCTAAGTAAGTAATCGAATACATACAAATGCATCTATATCTGCCATCATATACTTTTTTTAGACGAGAATCGCGCTCTATGGCCATGGGACTTATAATCGTCGGGGCAGCCTTGGGAATGTATCTTAACTTTTACTTTGGGAATATCGGATGGAATAACATATTAATGTTCGTTTCACTATTATTTCTTCCGAACTGGGATAATCTTTCGAAATTCCATTTACCATTTGTAAATCGGACATTTAAAGCAATACTCATTTTCCAATTCATCTGCATTATATATTTATTGTTTACAAGTATGTTACTGGGTCATCCTAGTGACTGGAAAACACTAATTTACATACTGTTTACTATCTTTATGTTATTAGGTATAATGTCGCAGGCGAAACATGACATGGCAATTATGCGTATTGTATTCTACTCATGGATTTTTAGTTGGATATGTCTCGTATTTTGTGGCATAAGCCTTGGTACTGGTGCTTATTTTATAGAATTTGCAAAAATGCATGATGGAACTGGCTACCAAAGTATATTATTAGATTTAACAATGGCCGGTAATTTATATACACTGGTCGTATGCAGCATTTTTTATCTTAATCATGGCAAATCGAAACAGACCATTGCTATGATAGGAATTATACTCAGTTTAATATTTATTATCATACTTGGTAAACGTACGCCATTACTTGTATCGATATGTTTAATCATTTTATATATCCTGAAATTTCATGGATTTACTGGAAAGATTAAAAAATCAATTGTTTGTTATGTAGGAATATTACTAATAATATTGATGATTTTAGTAGTTAAAATACAGGGGTTGAGCGAGCAGATTGGATTGGTCTGGGAACATTCCATCGGTGGTGTCTTAGATATGATAAATGGTACCTCAACGACAGGAGCAGCAGCAGTTGCCCGGTATAAATTCCGACAGTGGGCTTACATGTACATTGAGAATAATTTTACACCGTTCAATTATATTTTTGGAGCCGGATTTATGACTAAATGGCTTGATGCACCTCTATTACAGGCATATCTCGACATGGGAATAATCGGGTTTTGTTTTTATTTTTATTATGTAATAGTCAAGCCATTAAGAATTACTTTTTCTAAACTCTCTAAAAATAGCCTTGTCTTTTGGGGCTGCGCACTTAATTTTTATAACATTCTCTCAGCCTTTAATTCAGGTATTCCTTACGGTCATGTACGCTGGATTCCATTGATTGGACTTCTACTTACCATACATTATACTCGACAACGGGAATTAAGACAAAACTGATATGAAAATGTCTAAGATCTGTGTAATATACAATATGGCCGCTAAATATCGTGCGCCAATATTCCAATTAATGGATAAAAAGTTCGACATCGATTGGTATTATGGATATCAGATTGATGATATAAAAGAAATGGATGCCTCACTCCTACAAAATGTAGCTAAATTAAAACGAACCAATCTGTTTGGCCCATTTTATTGGCAACATGGAGTCCTACCGTTAATCCATAACCTTGATTATACCACATTTATAGCTTTAGGAGATCTTTTTGCACTTTCAACATGGGGACTGCTGATTAAACGAAAATTTTTATATAGAGATAAGAAAGTATATCTTTGGAGTCACGGTTGGTACGGAAGGGAAGGAAGAATCAAACGTTGGCTTAAAAAGAAATTTTTTGGTTTAGCTGACGGAACATTCCTCTATGGAAATTATGCGAGGGAAATTGCAATTCAACAAGGTAACAATCCTGATAAATTATGGGTGATCCATAATTCTCTTGATCATGCGAAACATATAGAATTGCGTAAGACTCTTACTTCTTCTAATATATATGAAAATCATTTTAATAACTCAGATCCGACCCTTATATTTATCGGACGGCTAACTAAAGTTAAACAACTTGATTTGATTATTTACGCGGTACATAATTTAAAATTAAAAGGTGAAAATTATAACCTTATACTTGTAGGAGATGGTGAAGAGCGAAAAAATCTTGAAGTTTTAGCAAAAAAACTTAATGTTGATGTTTGGTTTTACGGAGGGTGTTATGATGATTCTCAAACAGCACAATTAATATTCGACGCTGATATCTGCATATCTCCGGGAAATGTCGGATTGACAGCCATGCACACGATGTCCTTTGGCACACCGGTACTCACTCACTCTAATTTTGCTAATCAAATGCCGGAGTTTGAAGCAATTAAAGAAGGAGAAACAGGATCTTTCTTTTCGGAAGGATCAATTGATTCGCTGGTTCAAAGTATCTCAAATTGGTTCAAAACCAATAAAAATAGAGAATCAGTCAGAAAGAAATGTTACGAAGAGATCGATTCCAATTGGACTCCGGAATTTCAATTAAACTGTCTCCTTAAATCATTAAAATAAAACCAAGTATATGGATCTAAAGTTACTGCTTCGAAGGATAAAACGTAAGTTCTATGTCAGATGGTATGGCCTAAAAAATGTTCATCCTGATTTTCTTGCTACAAATGGTTTAAGTAAGGTAAGTAAGGATATTAAAGCAGGAGCTTTTTCCTATATTGGACCCGGTTGTTCAATATATCCCAAAGTCACCATAGGAAACTATACAATGATCGCCAATGATGTATCAATAATTGGAGGTGACCATAATTACAGAACACCCGGAATTCCGACCGTCTTCAATGGTAGAGATATATTGCGACCTACAGTAATCGGATCTGACGTTTGGATAGGTTGTCGATCTATAATAATGACAGGTGTAAAAATCGGCGATGGCGCAATTATTGCTGCGGGATCCATTGTCACAAAAGATATCGAGCCATTTGGAATATATGGCGGTATTCCTGCAAAAAAAATAAAAGAACGTTTTGTTGGAGATGACTTAGAGAAACATCGTTCAATGTTAACGTTACCGCCTGAAAAACTCCGCTCCCTATCTCGACAATTATTGCCATCAAAAGAAAAATAAGGATGGAAAGTAAATATATTAATCATCTCGGACGTAAACACCAAGTTATTCGACTAATATGGTCGATGGTTTGGTGTACATGTGCTCAATGGTTTCCTCGTTCTGTCGGATCTTGTTGGAAAAGATTTTTATTGCAATGTTTTGGAGCAAAAATTCATCCTACTGCTGTTGTATATTCTTCAGCCAAAATCTATTATCCGGCCAATCTTACAATGGATGAATATGCTTGTATTGCATCGGATGTGGATTGTTATAACGTTGCACCAGTCCATATAGGAAGATTTGCCACTGTAAGCCAAGGAGCTTTCCTATGTACTGCTTCCCACGATATCACATCTCGAAACCACGAATTAATAACTGCACCTATTTGCATTGAAGATCAAGCTTGGATAGGTGCTGGAGCATTTGTCGGTATGAATGTCATAGTACATGAAGGAGCTGTTGTTGGAGCACGTGCAGCTGTATTCAAATCAGTTGATCCTTGGACAGTTGTCGGAGGTAATCCTGCAAAATTTATAAAAAAACGTATTATAAAATCATAAGTTATGTATTCTCCCATCCAAACTAATGGAATGCCTCAATATCAGAAAATAAAAAATATCATTTGGCTTATTGTAAATAACACAATATTTCGATTCACCCCCCCCTATTTAACATTTTTTAGGAAATATAGGATTAGCCTATTAAAATTATTTGGTGCTAAGATCGATTGGAGTTCATCAATTCATCCAAAAGCAAAGATTGAATATCCTTGGAATCTGACACTTGGCCCATTATCGTCCCTTGGTGAGAAAAGTTGGACTTATGCAATGGCTCCTATCAGAATAGGCGAAAAAACATGTATAGGAAAAGATACATATCTTATTACCGGTAGCCATGACATTACATCAAATGGTTTTGAACTCATTACAAAATCAATTACAATTGGAGATGGTTGCTGGCTGACAACAGGAGTAACAATCTTACCCGGCGTAGAAATTGGTGATTATAGTGTCGTTGGTGCAAATTCTACAGTAACAAGAAGTGTCTATCCTTGGACAGTTGTCGGTGGAAACCCTGCAAAATTTATAAAAAAAAGAATTATAAAAGATGCTTGATCTCAGCGTAATCATCCTAACTAAAGATGAGGAACTACATATCAAACGGTGTTTGGATAACATCAATGAAATTGCAAAAGAAATTTTTATTATTGACAGTTTCTCTTATGATAAAACATTAGAAATAGCAAAAAGCTATCCTAAAGTACAAATACTACAAAATAAATGGCTTAACAACTATGCCATGCAGTTTAATTGGGGGCTTGATAATGCACCTATAACAGGAAAATGGATCTTGCGGTTGGATGCCGATGAATATCTGATGCCGGAACTAATTGAAGAACTCAAAGAAACATTACCAAATCTTAATGATAATATTTCTGGCTGCGTCATTAACAGACGACATATTTTCATGGATAAATGGATGAAGGGAGGCATTTACCCGGTAAAATTATTAAGAATATTCCGAAATGGTAAAGGGAGATGTGAACAAAGACTCATGGATGAACATATCCAGTTATCGGACGGCAAAACAATAGATTTATATAATGATTTCTGTGATCACAATCTGAACAATCTCTCTTGGTTTTGCCATAAGCATGTCAATTATGCCGTTAGAGAAGCTGCTGATCTTCTTGATATTGAGTTAGGGATAACAGGAGCAGCTGAAACTGATGATAATAAAGAAATTAGTGAGCAGGCTATCGCCAAGCGAAAGAAAAAACACAGCTATGCAAAGAAGCCTCTTTTTTGGCGTTCTGCAGCATATTTCATATACCGTTATTTCTTAAAAGGGGGATGGAAAGACGGTAAAGAAGGATTCATATTCACATTTATCCAAGGTTGGTGGTATCGGACTCTGGTAGATGCAAAGATATTCGAGATAAAAAGAAAGAGCGGTAATAATCCGGAAAAGATCAAAAAAATCCTCACGGAAGAATACGGAATTCACCTGTAATAAATTATTCCCATTAAATAAATGAAAATCTCCATCATCACCGCCACCTACAATAGCGGTGCGACTCTTCGTGACACTATGGAGAGCGTCCTCGCTCAGGATTACGATGATTTCGAGCATATAATTGTCGATGGCTGCTCCAAGGACAACACCCTCGAAATAGTCCGCGAACTCGAACCCCGCTACAACGGGCGGTTGAGATGGATTTCCGAACCTGACAGAGGGATATACGACGCGATGAACAAGGGAATCCTCATGGCAGGCGGAGATGTCGTCGGGCTGCTGAACTCCGATGACTTCTATACCTCGGAAGATGTCCTCTCCACGGTCAACCGCGAGATCCGGGAATTCGATGCCGTGTATGGCGATGTCCATTATGTCGATCCGAAGGATACGGCCACACCCGTCCGCTTCTATTCGTCAGCCCCGTTCCGACGTTGGAAAATGCGGCTCGGATTCATGCCCGCACATCCCTCGTTCTACTGCCGGCGAACGGTCTATACGCGCTACGGCCTTTTCGACCGTGACTTCAAGGTCGCAGCCGACTTCGAGCAGCTGCTCCGACTCATATACGTCAACCGTATATTCACTAAATATATCCCCAAGGACTTTGTCACGATGCGTACCGGCGGAGCATCATCCTCAGGATTTGAAAGCCATAAAAAGATCATTCGTGACCATCTTCGGGCATACCGCAAGAACGGGGTCTCCTCCAACCTGTTTTTAGAATCATTACGCTATGCCTACCGCATAGGTGAATTAATAAAATTCAAACTTCTAAGGTAACCAACTTTCTTATGAAAAAAGCATTAATCACCGGCATCACGGGTCAGGACGGCTCGTTCCTTGCCGAGTTCCTGATCGAGAAGGGCTATCAGGTCCACGGCACCATCCGCCGGTCCTCCGTCGATTTCCGCGAGCGCATCGCACACCTCGAGGGACATCCCCAGTTCCACCTCCACTACGCCGACCTCGGCGACTCCATGTCCATAATGCAGGTCGTATCGAAGGTGCGCCCCGACGAGATATACAACCTCGCCGCTCAGAGCCACGTGCAGGTATCGTTCGACTCCCCAGAGTTCACCGCCGATGTCGATGCGACAGGCGTGCTCCGCATACTCGAGGCCGTCCGCCTCTGCGGGCTCGCAGATACTTGCCGCATATATCAGGCATCGACCTCCGAACTCTACGGCAAGGTCGA
>JAAUYS010000092.1 GCA_014804995.1 Clostridia bacterium | reverse complement strand
CCTCGGCGGGTTCTGCGCGTTCGAGGGTGAGGACGGCGACAAGGACGAGGTGAGTTTAGACACTTTCACTTCAAAAGCTCCCTGGAAGAGGATAATAGTCCTTATAGCAGGGCCTTTAATGAACTACGTCCTCGCGCTGTTTTTAATAATAATTTCAATGTTCGGGTTCGGACAGCAGGTCTTCAAAATCGGCGGTATGGAACAGGTCGAGGGGGAAGATACCGCAATTTACACCGAACACAGCCTTGAAGAGGGCGACCTCATTTTAAAAGTAAACGGCAAGAAGATTTATCTTGTAACCGATATTATGTCTGCGCTTGACGGCAAAAAGCAGGGCGACACCGTCCCCGTTGAAGTGAGCAATAACGGCGAGCGCATTACGCGTGATATCGTTTTAAGGGATGAGTGTGAGTTTGAAAGCTCTGCCCAGACTAGTATAATCTGGCGGGCGTTCGGCGTGGGTACCGTCGTAACCGACGAGAGGAAGTTCTGGAATATCAACGCGGACAATTACCGCTACGGGTTCTTTGAAACTTTGGGCGACAGCTTCGTTTATTCCTTTAAGATAGCGGGAACTATATTTAAGGTTTTGGGAGAGCTGTTTACGGGAAGCCTCGGCTTAAACGCTATGGGCGGACCCGTTACCACGATAAAGCTTACATCGGAAATTGCTTCGCAAGGGCTACAAAGCTTCCTTGAAATTGCATCCTATATAGGCGTAAACCTTGCGGTGTTCAACCTGTTGCCTATACCGGCGCTGGACGGCAGTAAAGTTATTTTCTGCCTTATTGAATGGATATTTAAAAAGCCGGTACCGCGAAAGGTTGAGGCTGTTATCCACGGCGTAGGATTTATCTTGATACTTGTTTTCGCCGTCGTGGTTGATATATTACAATTCGCCCATTGTTAGCAATTAAATAAAAAATAAGCCCCCGCTTTTGCGGGGGCTTTCAGTTTAGTTTTCGGTAGGCTCTGTCGGTTCAGTAGTTTGAGGTTGTGCCTTGGGCTTGTTTAAGGCGGTCAGCTGTACTCTCTTAACCTGATTGAAGAAAGGTTTAACCGAAAGAATTAATATACCTACGGCAATGACTATTGCAATATCGGGGAACACGAACGCGTTGTAACCGAGGCTGTATACCCAAACGTTGTCAAGGGTGGAGTATTCCGAGAAAGCGTACACGCCCGAAAGCACGTGTGCGAAAAAGCGCAATGCGGAAGCAACTATTGCACCCAAAGCAAACTGCACCTGGGGAAGCTTTTCAAGCTTCTTAATTTTTGCAAACATTCCTGCAAGACCTATTGCGCCGAATGCTACGGGGTAGTCCAAAAGGAACTGTGCGGGGTGGATAAGCCAAGGGTTCTGCACTGCCTGTAACACGCCGTAAACCGCGCCTGCAAGCACGCCCTTTCTTACTCCGAACATATATGCGTAAAGCATAAGCGGAAGAAGGGAAGCGAGCGTGAGCGAACCGCCCTGAGGCATAGACCAAAGCTTTATGTAAGAAAGCGCAAAACTGCTTGCAATGCAAACCGCCGCATAGGATATTGATTTGGAATCAAACTCTTTCTTTTCGCCTCTGCCAAAGAAGAACGCGCACAGCAATATGACGAGAATTAGCGCAACCGTGCTTACGTACAGCACGATATTTTCGGTTGAGGTAATTTCAACGCCGTTGTTTACTTCCGCCGTACCGGTAGCAAGGTAAACGGCAAGGCATACGAGCAATGCAACGAGCGCCGCGCCGAAAACAGAAGCAACCGTTATAAGCGTTATTTTAAACGCCTTTTTGCCGAATAAGCTTGCAACGTATGCGGATGCGATTCCAAGAACGGTAACGCAACTTAAAATGATGGAGGGGATAAGCACAAATCCTAAAAGGTTTTCGTATTCCGCGTAGCCCTTTTCCGCAATTTTTGCAAAATCAAGCCCCAGCATAGAAACTATTACCGTAACTACGAATCCGCAGGCAATAGCCGTTGCAACTTTTATAAAGCTTTTTAAGGCTTCCGGCTTTTTGAACTTTACGAATATGCCTATGCCGATTAGTATGGCAAGCAGGGCAAGTGCGGTGTACAGAAATACTTTTGTAAGAAAGTCCGTAGCGTATTCCGTCCAGACTTCCTCGTACAGGTAGTACTTAACGCCGTCTATTTTCTGGCGGTCGTAATAAGCACTTGATAGGTGTGCAAGAAACATAAAACTCCTTCTACCGCCGATTTGGTGCGGGCAAACCCGCGTAAAAATTAAAAGCGTTCCCAACAAAAAAGCAGGGAACGCCGAAAATTCTCTTTGGTCTATCGCTCAACCGTTACGTTGCCGATTCAAAGGGTATAATCTCAGCCTGCGTTAATATTCCGCAAGCACCCCCGACGGTATTAAATTATTGTACTCAAATTATAGTGTAAAAAAGTGGTAAAGTCAATAAAAATACGCTATAATGTAAAAAACGCATTTAAGAGGAAGCTATGAAATACAGTTTTTACGCCTTTATGGACAGAATGAAGTACATCAAGCGTTGGCAACTTATGCGCTCTGTAAGAGAAGAAAATATTATGGAGCATTCCCAGCAGGTTGCAATGTTTGCGCACGCGCTTGCGGTTATCAACAATAAAATATTCAACGGCAGTGCGGACGCGGAAAAGACCGTTCTTTACGCCGTTTACCACGAGTGCAGCGAGGTTATGACGGGCGATTTGCCTACGCCCATTAAATACTTCAACAATTCCATTCACGGCGCGTACAAGCAGTTGGAGGACAGGGCGTGCGATAAGCTTTTAGATACCTTGCCCCAAGAGCTTCGTGAAGAGTTTACGGGCGCGTTAAAGCCCGACACTAAAAGCTACGAGTACGTTTTAATGAAGTGTGCGGACAGGCTTTCCGCATACGTCAAGTGCCTTGAAGAGCTTCGTTGCGGTAACGCGGAGTTCGCAAAGGCGAAAAAGAGTATAGAGGACGACTTAAAGTCAAGAAACGTTCCCGAAGTCGATTACTTTATGAAGAACTTTATCCCCGCGTTCTCTTTGACCCTTGACGAGTTGGAAGATATGTAAAGAGTAGTAAAAATAAAACCCCGTGGCGGTTCGTCGCCTCGGGGTGATTTTTATTAAATTTTGATTTTGGAAATCGCCTCCACAGCGGGGCATAAGCCTGTTCGGTATGACACCACGCGGTTTAAACCGCTTAATTTACCGCTTTAAGGAATCAGATTTCACCCGTAAACTTGTACATCGGAGTTTACCTTCCTTTTTCTTTAATCGTTTTGGCGTAAGAGTACATCGGTCTTACCTCCTAAAACAATTTACCTTATCATATAGAGGCGGAGCTTTATTACCGCTTGTAAGAAATAACCCGTTACCGCTTTATGCGGTCAATCTTTCTGCATTGGACTGTCCTCAAAATGTTCGTACGCAACATTTTTTGTAAGTTATTTTCTTTTCTGATTTCATTTTAACACAAATTTTGCGTTTGTCAAGGTTTTTTTAAAAAATTATTGAAAACATTTTTTGTTGATTAAAATCATTTAATTCAAACTTTTTTTGGGTGGTGAAAAAACGCTTAACTTTTTTTAAGTTAAAGAGTATAATGTCTTGGTTGCTAAATGATTACGGTTTTGCCCTTCGGCTACGCTCGGGGCAAGGCAAACGGCAACAGCGTGGCTTTCTTATTTCACTTTAAGGAGAAGGTTATGTTTGAAGGAAATTCTGCGCTCGGCTTCTGTATGGTGCTGGCAATAATTTTGCTCACGACCAAATTTTTAGGGTTGGTGTTCAGAAAAATCGGGCTTCCGCAAGTTCTCGGTTACATTATTGCAGGTATAATTATAGGACCTGCAATCTTCGGTGATTTTTGCGGGTTCTCGCTTATCGGGTTCGAAGGTAAAGATTACTGGTGCTTTTTGGCATTGCCGGAAGACAATGCGCTTTCGATTTTTTCTAAAATCGGCGTTTTGTTCCTTATGTTCTCAACTGGGCTTGAAACGAACCTTAAAGAGCTTAAATCGGCTGGGCTTGCTTCTACGCTTATAGCCTGTGCGGGCGTTGCCGTGCCTATGCTGTTCGGTATATTAATCGCTTTGCCTTTCAGCGAATTGGGCCTTGGCGTTACAAATATTTACAACTGCGTATTTATAGGCGCAATTTTAACGGCGACTTCGGTTGCAATTACCGTATCGGTATTAAAGGAACTCGGTAAAATCAACTCCAAGCTCGGCACTACGATAGTTTCCGCCGCAATTATAGACGACGTTATCGGTATAGTCGTTCTATCGGTTGTTACAGGTATGGCAAAGGGTGGCGCAACCGGCGACCTTACAGGGTTTGCCTGGTTTAAAGCGCAATGGTGGGGAACGCTTATTATGATAGTTGCGTTCTTCGTAGTGGGAATAGGTTTGGGCTTCGGAATATCAAAACTCTTCCGTTGGCTTGAAAAAAAGTGGCCTAATACCCACCGTTTGCCCGTATTCTCAATAGTAGTATGTTTCTTTTATGCGTGGCTTGCGGAGGAAGTATTTGGCGTTGCCGATATTACGGGCGCTTTCCTTGCCGGTATAATTCTTTCAACCGCGCACCATTCAAGCGAATATACGGACAAAAAGGTTGAAGTAAACACATACACGATATTTGCACCCGTGTTCTTTGCAAATATCGGTATAAGCAGTATATCATTCTCCGAGGGTATGTCGGGCTGGCTCTTCCTGTTCGCCGTGCTTGCCGTGCTTTTGGGACTCATCGGAAAAATCGTCGGGTGCGGAGCGGTTGCAAAGTGCTTTAAATACAGCTGGCGCGAAAGCACGATTGCGGGCGTCGGAATGATGGCGAGGGGCGAAGTAGCCCTGATAGTTACGGGTAAGGCAATGGAAGCGGGGCTTCCCAAAGAATTTATGCTTATGACCGTACTTTTAATACTCGTTTCTTCTATACTTACGCCAATACTGTTAAAGGTGTTGTACGGTAAGGGTAAGGATAAAGAATTACCTCCTTCCGACGGCGACGGTGCAAACGGAGCGTTTGTTGAAGAGATTGTCGATAGCCCCGCGGTTGAAAACCTTGGGATAAACACCTCCGACAAGTAATTTAAATATACAGAACCGCCCACGGCAGAAAGCCGTGGGCGGTATTATTATATTAATTTACCTTGAAAGCATCCAGTTCTTTACGTCCTCGCGCGCGATAGGCACGATATTTTCTTCGGGGTATTTAGACGTCGGTCCGCCGTAGGTGTAAATAAAGTATTTTCCCTCGTTCGTTATATATAAAGTCTCTTCATAGCCGTCAGGGTCGCCGGGAATACCGTATGTAAATTTTTTGTCAACGGTGGAGGACGCCGTGTCATAAAGAATGTTGTCTATTTCCTTACACATATCTTTTCACACTTCCTTCCTAATCACTAAAAGTCTAGCACAATGCAAAAATATTGTCAATTTAAAACATTTTGTGAATTTTTGTCGCCAAAGAATGTTAAAAAATAAATTTTTATGTTAGAACGTTTTAAAAATCAAAATTTAAGTAAAGTAAAAATACTTGACAAAGTTAATTTTAGTTAGTAATATAAATAGGTAAAACCTATGAACAAATTTTCTTTTATAACGCTGTGGGACGCGTACCGCGGGCTTTTGACCCCGACCCAGCAGGAAATAACGGATTTGTATTTCAACCTCGATTTGACCTTGACGGAAATAGCCGATGAAAAGGGAATAACGAGGCAGGGCGTATCCGAGTGCTTAAAAACCTGTAAAAAACAGCTTGAAGAGTACGAAGAAAAGTTGGGTTTTTGCCGTGCGGTTGAAGAATTGGATTTAAACGCCTCATTTTTAATGACCGACGCGGGCAGGTGGGCGGAAAGATTTAAAACCGCGCACCCCGAATTCACAGACGAAATAAAAGAACTTAACGAAATTATTTTAAAAGACTATTCCGAAGAAATAAAGAAGACTCTTTCCGACCCGCAAAAGGTTGAAAAGCTGAGAAAAAACGCTTCTTTAAAGCAGGGTTTAAAGGTAGATTAAATGGGAGCATTTTCCTCGCTTTCCGAGAGATTAAACCATATATTTTCAAAGCTGACAAAGCGCGGTCGTCTTACCGAACTTGAAATTAAGACGGCTATGCGTGAAGTTCGCGTTGCGCTTTTGGAAGCCGACGTAAACATTCAGGTCGCTAAGGAATTCTGCCGTGAAGTATCCGAAAAGGCGGTAGGGCAGGAAATTTTAAAAAGCCTTAACCCCGCCCAGCAGGTTATTAAGATAGTCAACGACGAACTTATCGCTTTGATGGGTTCTACTAACCAAAAGTTAAACGTCTCCCCCAAGCCCCCCACGGTTATTATGATGTGCGGACTTCAGGGCGCCGGTAAGACGACTATGTGCGGTAAGCTTGCCGTAAACCTTAAAAAGAGCGGTAAAAAGCCACTTTTGGTAGCTTGCGATATTTACCGCCCCGCGGCAATAAACCAGCTTAAAGTAGTTGCCTCCAAGGCGGCGGTTGAAGTGTTTGAAAAGAGTACGCAAAACCCTGTAAAGACGGCGAAAGAAGCCGTAGAGTACGCCCGTTCAATGGGCTTCGATACGGTAATTATAGATACGGCGGGTCGACTTGAAATAGACGAACCCTTAATGCAGGAGCTTGAAAACATCAAAAAGACCGTTGACGTGTGCGAGATACTTCTCACCGTAGACAGTATGATGGGACAGGTTGCCGTAAACGTTGCCAAGACCTTTAACGAAAGGCTTGAAGTAACGGGCGTAATTTTGACTAAGCTTGACGGCGATACGCGCGGTGGCGCTTGCCTTTCCATAAAGGCGGTAACGGGTAAGCCCATTAAGTTTATAGGCGTGGGTGAAAAGCTTACCGATTTAGAGCCTTTCTACCCTGACAGAATGGCTTCCCGTATTCTGGGAATGGGCGACGTATTAACGCTTATTGAAAAGGCGCAGGAAGCCGTTTCCGAAGAGCAGGCGAAAGCTATGCAAAAGAAGATGCTTGAAAACACCTTCACTTTGGAAGATTACCTCGTCCAGTTTGAGAGTATGAAAAAAATGGGCGGTGCGCAAGCCCTCCTTGCAATGATGCCGGGAATGGGCGGGAAAGTCAAGGCCGAGGACATCGACGAAAATAAGATAGAGCGTACCAAAGCCATAATACTTTCTATGACGCAGAAAGAAAGGGTAGAACCTTCTATAATAAACTCTTCGAGGAAAAAGAGAATTGCATTGGGTTCGGGAACGAGCGTTCAGGAAATCAACCAGCTTTTAAAGCAGTTTGAACAGACAAAACAGCTTATGAAACAGCTTAGAAGCGGTAAGCGCAGATTGCCTTTTTAAGCCGTAGACCCCCATATATGCTTGAAATAACGACAAAAATTTAAAATTTTATATATAAATAGGAGAATAAAAAAATGGCAGTTAAAATGAGACTTACGAGAATGGGCGACAAGAAAAGCCCCTTCTACCGTGTAGTGGTTATCGATTCGAGAAAGGCGCGTTCGGGCGAGTATATCGACAAAATCGGTTACGTTGACCCCCTTAAAACCCCTGCTGAAATCAACATCGACGTTGAAAAGGCTAAGGAATGGCTTGCAAAGGGCGTTCAGCCTACCGAGACGGTTAAAAGCTACCTTGTAAAGGTTGGCGCTATGGAGCAGAGCAAAAAGCTTTCCGCACCTAAGACCAACGACAAGAAGAAAAAGGACTAATTATATAAAAACGCATATAAGCTACGCAATACTGCGTTGCGTTCCGCTTTATATCGGGTCATTTACGCAAAAGTAAACTCCCCTCATAAATGCTCGCGCGCCTTGTCTTGCTTGCTTCTCTGCGTTTTTACCGCTTTTAAAGCCGTAATTATTTAGGAGTTATAAATGGAAAACAACGTATTAGAACTTATTAAGTACGTGGTAGAGACTTTTGCCGAGAAAAAGGAAGAAGTCGAGTACGCGGTTGAAGAAAAAGAGAACGTTATTGAAGTAACCGTTCTTTTAAATTCGGGCGATATGGGCAAGGTTATCGGCAAACAGGGCAAGATAGCCAAGGCACTCAGAACGCTCGTTTCCTCTTCTACGCCCCGCGGTTCAAAACGCTATTCGGTAGAAATAAAGGAAAAAGTTTAATTTTTTAAGCCGAACGCATTATTAGACGCTCGGCTTATTTTTGCTTTTAAAATACTTTTTTATCGGAGTATAAAATGGACAGATTGAGCGTTGCGGTTATCTTAAAACCGCAAGGAATACGCGGTGAAGTCAAAATAAAAGCTCTTTGCGACAGTGCGGAAGACTTAAAGGACGTCAAACGCGTCTATATCGACGGCGTGGAGTACGGCGTTCTTTCCGTGCGCGCGCAGGGAGAAATAGGCTATATTTCATTAAAGGGCGTTTTTGACAGAAACCAGGCCGAGCTTTTGCGCGGTAAAGAGATTATGGCTGAGCGTGAGGATATGCCCGAACTGCCGGAGGACACCTTTTATATTGCCGACCTTATCGACTGCGAAGTCGTAACCCAAAACGGCGAGTATATAGGCAAGGTTACTTCCGTTACCCCTGCAAGGACGGATATTTACACCCTTTCAACGCCTAAGGGGGAAGTAAGCTTCCCTTCAGCGGACGGTGTAATTGATACCGTGGACACTGAAAACAAGAAAATTACGGTAAACAAGAAAAGATTTAAGGAAGTTTGCGTTTGAAGATAACGGTATTAACGCTCTTCCCCGAAATGTTTGCGCCCTTAAAAGAAAGTATTTTGGGACGCGCGCAGAACGCGGGGAAGCTGGAAATAAACATTGTAAATATTCGCGACTTTGCCGAAAATAAGCACTTTAAGTGCGATGATTATCCCTTTGGCGGTGGTGCGGGAATGGTTATGATGCCCCAACCCATAGGCTCTGCCATAGATGCGGTAGACCCCGACCACACGGCAAGAAGAATCTATCTTTCCCCAAAAGGTGAAACTTTTAAGCAGGGTAAGGTGTTCGAGCTGTTAAGCTACGGGCATATCGTTTTGCTGTGCGGACATTACGAGGGAGTGGACCAGCGCGTTATCGATTTGTATATTGACGAAGAAATTTCCATAGGCGACTACGTTTTAACGGGCGGTGAACTGCCCGCTATGGTCGTGTGCGATTGCGTTTCCCGCTACGTGGAGGGGGTCATATCGGACGGTTCTCTCGTGGACGAAACCTTTGCAAACGGCGGGCTTGAATATCCGCAGTATACCCGTCCCGCCGAATACAAGGGGCAGAAGGTGCCTGAGGTGCTTTTGTCGGGCGACCACAAGAAGGTGGACGAATGGAGAAAGGAAGAGGGTGCAAAGCTTACAAAAGCCCGTCGCCCCGACCTTTTGAACGGTGAAAGTAAATGAAGACTATACAGTGGTTCCCCGGTCATATGACCAAGGCGATGAGAATGATGGAGCAGAACCTGTCTCTCGTGGACGGAATAATTTTCGTCCTTGATGCAAGGTGTCCCGCTTCTTCGTTCAATCCCAAGCTTAAAAAAATGGCTAACAATAAGCCCGTTTTATACGTTCTTAACAAGGGCGACCTTGCCGACGAAAGGGCGGACTATTTGTTAAAAGTTATAAAAGAAAAGGGCGCGGAAGCAGTTAAGATAAATGCCGTAAATGCCGGTTCAAAGAGGGATATTACGGGGGCAATTGAAAAACTTATTGCAGAAAAGCGCGCAAAAGCTTTAGAAAAAGGCTATAACAAGGTTTTCCGCTTTATGGTTGCCGGCGTGCCTAACACAGGCAAGTCAACTCTTATAAATCTGCTTGCAGGCTCTAAGCGCGCGGAAACGGGCGACAAAGCGGGCGTTACCCGCGGTAAACAGTGGATTAGGTGCGGTAATTTTGAGCTTTTGGATACCCCCGGTACTATGCCACCCGCTTTTGAGAACCAGTATCTTGCAACTCACCTTGCATTTGTAGGTAGCGTAAACGACGATATACTCGATATGGACGATATAGCCCTTGCTCTTCTGGACGAGTTGGCTAAAAAGTACCCCCAAAGGCTCAACGAAAGATATGGTATAGAGGGCGGTACACCCCTATATATGCTTGAACGAGTGTGTGAAAGACGGCAATTTTTACTCCGCGGGGGAGAGTACGATTACGAACGCGCGGAACGTGCCGTGGTGGACGATTTCAGGAAGGGTAAGCTCGGCAGAATAACACTTGATACGGCGGACGACTTAAAGGAGCTTAAATTTTAAGTGGACAAACTCAAATACGAAAGAGAACTTTTGCAAAAAGGTTATAAATACATATGCGGAGTGGACGAAGTCGGCAGAGGCCCGCTTGCAGGTCCCGTCGTCTGCGGTGCGGTAATTATGCCACTGGACGATATTATAGAGGGCGTTGACGACAGTAAAAAGCTTACCGCAAAAAAGAGGGCGGAACTTGCCAAAAAGATAACTGAAAAGGCGATTGCCTACGCAATATGCCGTATCGAACCGCAAGTTATAGACGAAATTAACATTTTAGAAGCGACCAAGCTGTGTATGAAAAATGCAGTTGAAAGCCTTAAAATCAAGCCTGATTTCGTCATTACCGACGGAAATATGACGCTTGACATAGATTTCCCTCAAATGAGCATAGTAAAAGGCGATTTATTGAGCTATTCCATAGGCTCGGCATCCATAATTGCCAAGGAATTCAGGGATAAACTTATGGACGAATATGCCGAGGTTTACCCGCAGTACGACTTTAAAAGCAATAAGGGCTACGGCACTAAAAAACACATAGAAGGGATAATTGGTGCGGGGATATGCCCTATTCACCGCAAAAGTTTTACAAAGAAATGGCAGTAAAAGACGGCGGAAAAGCTGAAGATAAGCACAATATAAATCTCGGCAAAAAGGGTGAAAAGCAGGCTTGCGCCTATTTAAAGCGCGAAGGCTGGAAAATTCTTGAAAGAAACTACAAAAATCCCTTCGGTGAGATAGATATTATAGCAAAAAAGGACGAAGTTTACGCCTTTATTGAGGTAAAAACTAGGCTTTCAGACATATTCGGAACACCTTCGGAGGCAGTCGGAAGTATGCGGAAACGCAAGTATATATTGGGGGCAAACTATTATTTTGCCAACAAAATGATAGACTGCACCGTGCGTTTTGACGTTATAGAAATTTTTAAAGGACAGTTAAACCATATAGAAAACGCCTTCTGGGCGAAATAATAAAAAAAGAGGTAAGGTATGGAAAGAAGAGCTTACGACGTATTTTCCAAGGCAACGAGGGAAGTCGGGATAACGGTTATCCCCGGCCATTTTGCAACCAGGCATTCGCATGTCAACTACTGCGTGGATATGACTTCCGTCAAATCGCAGCTGAACGCGTCCAAGGCTTCGGCAAAGCTGTTTGCGGACGCGCTTAACGCAACCCCCGTAGATACGATAATAACCTTGGACAGAATGAAGATGGTGGGGGCTTTTCTTGCCCAGTACCTTTCAAACACCTACATAAACAAGGGACAAAATATCGGCGTAATTTCACCCGAAATTTCAAACGACAAGCTCTTATTGAGGGATAACTTCCTCCCTTACGTCAAGGGCAAGCGCGTAATGCTACTTACTGCTTCTGCAACGACCGGTAAGGACGTAAAGAGCGTTGTAGAGGGTATAACCTACTACGGCGGTTACCCCGTGGCGGTTGCAACTGTCTTCGGCGGAAATTTTGACTGTGAAGTACCCTTATTTAAACTGTTCGGTATAGAGGACGTGCCTGATTACACTTCTTACTCGCCCGTGGACTGCCCGTTATGCAGGCAGGGCGTAAAAGTTGACGCAGTAGTCAACTCTTACGGATACAGCAAAATAATATAATTTGCCATTTAAAGCGGGGGCTTGGCTATCATATTATATATAATATGGTAAAATCGGGGCAAAATAGTTTGTGAAAATTGCGATACACCCCCTAAAATGAGTTGCAAAATAAATTTTTATCTGTTAATATAAATTTCGACTTCGGGCAGTCCTCTGCTTTTGCAAGAATGCCTTATTAATTGGAGGTTTACAATGAAAGGTTTAGTTGAAGCCATTGAAAAAGAGGGTATGAAGAAAGAAGTACCCGCATTCAACGTGGGAGACACGGTTAAAGTCGGCTTTAAGGTTATTGAAGGAACCAAGGAAAGAATACAGAACTTCGAAGGCGTAGTTATCGCTAAGAAGCACGGCGGAATAAGAGAAAGCTTCACCGTAAGAAGACTTTCTTTCGGCGTTGGTGTTGAAAGAACTTTCCCCCTTCACTCGCCCAAGATTGCGTCGATTACCGTAGTTAAACGCGGTAAAGTAAGGCGTGCAAAACTTTACTACCTGCGCGGACTTACCGGCAAGGCCGCAAAGATATCCGAAATAAAGTAATTAAAATAAGCTCTCGCTACGTGCGGGAGCTTTTTTAAACCTGAAATTTACAAAGGGGATAAAATGTTATCTAAAATTACAAGTTTTGCGTTAAACGGCTTAGAGGGCGTACCCGTAGAGGTGGAAACGGACATAAACAAGGGTATGGTTTCTTACGATTTGGTAGGGTTGCCCGATACCGCGGTTAAAGAGAGTAAAGAGCGCGTTCGCTCTGCAATCAAGAACAGCGCGATGTACTTTCCCGTAAACAAAATTACAATAAATCTTGCTCCCGCAGACCTTAAAAAAGAGGGTTCGCAGTACGATTTGCCCCTTGCAATAAGCATTTTAATTGCGGGCGACCAGCTAAACGCAAAAACGGACGGCATAGTCTTTTTAGGCGAGCTTGCGTTAGACGGCGCGCTCCGTCCCGTAGCGGGCATACTGCCGATTTTAATATCGGCAAAGGCAAAGGGCTTTACCCGCTTTATTATCCCTAAGGCAAACGCTAACGAGGCAAGCTATATTGAGGGAACGGTTGTCTTCGCCCTTGAAACTTTACGGGACGTTGTAGACCTTTTAACGGGCGAAAGAAATTTTACACCCGTACAAAACCGTAGCTTTCAGGCTTCGGTAAATTGTAAAAAATACAATTACGATTTATCTCTCGTCCGCGGGCAAAAGGTTGCAAAGCGCGCGTTGGAAATCGCCGTTGCGGGCGGACACAACCTGCTTTTGGCAGGTCCTCCCGGAACGGGCAAAACTATGCTTGCCCGCTGTATCCCCACGATAATGCCCGATATGACTTTTGAAGAAGCGTTGGAAGTAACTAAAATTCATTCCGTTGCGGGTTGCCTTGCGGAGGAGGGTATAGTTTCTTTAAGGCCGTTCAGAACGCCCCATCATACGGCTACGGTCGTATCCTTATGCGGTGGCGGAAACACTAAAATTCACCCCGGCGAAATCTCTATGGCACACAAGGGCGTTCTCTTTTTGGACGAACTGCCCGAGTACACGAGAAGAACCCTAGAATCACTGCGCCAACCGCTCGAAGACAGAGTTATTACCGTTGCACGCGCAGGCGGTGCGGTAACATTCCCCGCAGACTTTATGCTGTGTGCAAGTATGAACCCCTGCCCTTGCGGTAACTACGGTTCGGCGTATCTGACCTGCACCTGCACGCCCGCGCAGGTACATAAGTACAGAAGTAAAATTTCAGGCCCGCTTCTCGACAGAATTGATTTGCAGGTAGAAGTGGACGGAATAAAGTACGACGACTTGGCGGGCGGTGAAAAGGAAGAAACGAGCGAAGAGGTTAAAACCCGCGTAGAAAAGGCGCGTGCAATCCAAAGGGCGCGCTTTGAGGGAGAACCTGTCCTTGTCAACGCAAATATGGGCGAAAAGCAGATTAAAAAATATTGCCGTCTTTCGCCGGAGTGCGAAGAGATTTTAAGAACCGCGTTCGAGACGTTGCATCTCTCCGCCCGCGCACGTTCGCGCATTATAAAGGTTGCAAGAACTATTGCCGATTTGGCATTTTCGGAAGAAATTCTTCCCGAACACATTTTAGAGGCTACTTCATACAGAAGTTACGAGACGAATAATTGAACTATACCGAGGAAGAAACAAACTTAATAGTATTAAGCTCATTTACCCGTTTAACCTATGTTCAAAAGAAATATTTGATTTCCGG
>JAAUYS010000091.1 GCA_014804995.1 Clostridia bacterium | reverse complement strand
GAATGAGGGATACGCCAGCGACATTCGCATTCGGAATGATCTGCTGTATCTGGAGACGGATGTATTCAAGAAGATCCTCGGTAGTAACGTTAAACGCCTTGATCTCATAGCTGGGCTTAAGCCACTCTGCTTGGATCGGCGGTGCAACCACCTGCGGGACCACGACTTCAACTTCTTTAACTGGAACATTGACATCAATCGTTCCGTCGAGAATGACTTCATTTCCACAGGAAGGGCACTGTCCTTTCTTGTGGAATGGTACCTTCTGCATCAATTTCATTTCCTCCTTTGAAAGAATTTACAGCGCCTGAAGGCTATTACTATTGTATCCCTTCACAGTTATAATATATACACGGATTCTCAAACATCTCTCACTACCTTCTCTGGATCAATACGATACAGTTTGACGGTAGTGTCGTGTTTTGTCTTCAATCCCAGGTTCAGATCTGCATACGATATCTGAACTGAGAAGAGTCCAGGATTCTTGACGTCAAGCATGTAGAAGAGTTGTCCAGCGCATTTGGAGCATATCTTCTCATCCAGACATGTCATAGGCGACCTCATCATCACCCTCTTACCTATGTAGGATTTGACATTGTCTGGAGTAAGTAGCTTCAAACCCTTTCCATCTTTAATCCATGTATAGATTACTTCATTGGCATTCTTCTCAGTGATGTCAAGTGGGATGAGTTGTTTAGTCCCACAGTCACTACCCGCAGGACCAATTCCCATCATCTGCATGAGGGACATCAGTTTCTTTCCAAGGTATCCAGCATCCTGCGTTGCAATAGAAGCTGGATACTGAGCAGCAAGAATAGAGTTAGCATGGACTGGAAGATCCTTTATCTTGATACCATCCATGAAAGATGTATCGATGAAGTCAAACTCTCCTGTGATCTTGTTTGGAACGGGCCCTTTGATGATTGCATTGGCTCGATAGTTGTTATCGAAGTTGAGATCTCCACAGAGATACAGATCCATGCCTGGATCATCTTTAAGGATCTCCTTTGCCTTAGCTACCAATGTATTTTGGATTTTGATCATCGTATCCAGGTCACCCGCTTTGAGTTCCTTCTCGTACTTCTTCAGGAGTTCCTTTTTCAGCTTCTCCACTTCTGGAATCGGTTTGGAGAACTTCGGACTGATGGAGTGAGCTAGCATTCCATTAAGCCAGAAGCCAAGTGTATCCCTTCGATTAAGATACTGCTGGAACTGCTCTCTATTGATCTCATCCTTCATGAAGTAGTCAGACACCACGTTGTTGAAGTTCGAGATCCATCCACCGTTCCAAATAGTGTTGATGTAATGAGAAAGTTGAATGAATCCAGATCCCTGGAGAACGAACTTGTTGGCTATGAACCGACCAATGGTTGACTTGATCTCTTCCTGTCCTTTGTAGAAGTAATCCTTTGGGATAGTGATCTTGTCCCACGTACGATACCTAGCAGGTTTAGACTTCGTACTTCTCTTACCATCCTCACTAATGGTAGTAGTGGTAGCAAAGTATGATGTCAAAAGAGACAGTGTGATCATCTCTGGAGAAAGCTCCAAAGCTTCCGTGGTATCATTCTCAGATAACTGCTTCGGATCAGGTCCTTCCTTAGTCAGCTCGTAGAATGCATTGAAGACCTCACCTGAGATGACCTTGGGATTCGTACCACCAATACGGAGAGCGGTCATCTTGTTATTGGTCATGAGGTCCTCAACCTCATCATTAGCTTCGTCGCTCCACACCCCCCTAACAAAGATCTGATCACCATCGTAGTCTGCACTCATCTCTTTTAGGTGCTCATTGCTGTACGTGGTACTATCGACGAACTGAGTAGCAACTTTGTTGTGTGGTATGGTATGATCGATGATCGGGTATCGAGGATAATCAATACCATTCACTTCCATATGGATGGTATCATTAGTAGATCGGATTCGAGGCTTGTTAAGAATGATGCCCTTGTCAGTACCAACGGGATGCCGAGATATCATGATGTGGCGATGCTCAGCAGCATCAACAGTAGCCATGAACATCAGATCTGTTAGAGTCATCGGACGAATGACTTTGGTTTTACTCCCATCCTTACCAATCTCATACGCATCATTCATCATGATGACCAACTCTTTTTTCTTCTTCTTTCCATCCTTAGCAGGAATGGCGAAGGTAACCGTAACCGGATCAAATCGGTTATCAGGATTGGGGATGTAGTTGTTGATTATTTTCTTGATATTCTTCTCAGAAAACTGTATCTCAGCATCCTCCAGAGAGAGTGTCTCCTGATGACCCGTTGTTGGATTAGTGTATGAGAAGAGATTAGGATTGGTACCGATAGCCTGATTGAAGAAGTCCCGTATGTAAGACTCGACAAAGGGGTAGAAGGTAGCTGCTGCTGTCGCAATAGGTAGTGCTGCATGGTTGTAATCTACCATTGCATCCTCAAACTTATCGTGTCTGAAGGTAGGAGCAGAGATAACAACACGAGCACCATAATCAACTGACTTACCTAAAAGGGACTTACGAATCAGACCATTCTTGTGGGTTAGTCTGTCCTTGAAGTAGTTGAAGATCTCATTGAGATCATTCTGTACTCTAGCCTCCGCAGCATACTGCATGTCCTTGAAGATACCACCTGTCGAGAGAACATTGACCGCTCTAATGAGTGCCTGATAAAGTGTATTGAGATCTGACGTGACATCAGATGTCTTCTTAGTCACAGCTCCTTCTCGTGGCTTACCATCATTACCCAGCATGATATCCCGATACGATGGTGGAATAACTGGCCAGAACTTTACGAAGACTCTGTCTCTGGGGAGTTCAGTGAGGATCTTTTTACCGATCTTATTGGTGGAAGGAGACTTGTTCCAATCTATCTCATTCCAATGACGGTAGAGCTCTGTAACACCAGTCCATCCATAAGGATCTTCCTTCAGGAACCCATCCTCGACGATGTATCTTTTCTGACCCGCTATCAGTGGAACGATATTCTGGAACACTGATCTGGCTAGAATGTTGATGTAGATATGAGGATGAATGAAGTGTTTCCTCAGATCAATGTAGCCAAATGTTCTTCTTCTGTCATTGGTGGATGTTCCAAATATCCTGTACGACATGATCCCATCATCATCGAACATCTCTGAAGACAGTAACTGTGAAGACGTCACCTGTTGTAGATCGTTCTTCTTGATGAGCTGGTTCATATCGAGTATATCGACTTTCATAAAGCATCACCCGCTTTCTTGTAAGCATTTACGGTACTGGTGAAGAGTAAAAGGGGAAATGAGAGGGTGTTAACACCCTCTCATCCCCACCTTATACTCGTAAACGTATTGCTCAATCATTGAGTCGATCATCGAGCTGAGATTGGAAGAACCTCCAATGATCTTGTAGAGCTCATCATTTGGATCACTCAAGTTTGCCGGCAATGAGTTCATGATGATTGCTTTTGCATAAGCCTGAAGCTGTTCCATCTGCTCCTCTGTCAACATCCTATCGTGATTTGACTGCTTCAACTCATTTGCCAGTTGCATGTTCGCACCTACAACCGACTTGACAATGGAAGAGATCTGTTCGATGAGTAGTGACTTAGTGGAGAACTGTTTCTCGATCTCATCCGCCTTGTTCTTGGCGATGATCGATTTGGAGATCTTGTCAGTGAAGTTCTTCAGGATCAGGAGAACGAGTGCTCCAATAGCTGTGATAGCTGGAACTGCTATTGAGTCCATTACTGTCTGCCACATTGTATCCACGAGAATTACTCCCCTTTCGCATGTAAGAAGTTACGAAAGGGTTCAATAAGTCATTACCTTGACCACCTCATTCATCTTCTCCAGGATCGGATAGTAAGCCTCGATCTGTTTCTTGAGATCATCTATCTGGGAAATGTGGACTCCAGCTTCTTCAGCAAGTGTAATGGTTGCATCATCTGGATAGCCCTGATCGTACACTACTTCCTTGATACCGGCATTGATGATGATCTTCATACAGATGGAGCATGGTTGATGAGTGCAGTATAGAATCCCATCTTTGACTGAGACTCCATGTTTGGCTGCCTGAACAATCGCATTCTGTTCCGCATGAGCTGCCTGGCAAATTTCGTGTCGTGTACCCGACTCAATGTGGAGCTCATCTCTGATGCAAAATCCCTTCTCTTTACATGACTCAACACGAGATGGAGCCCCATTGTATCCAGTAGAAATGATCTGACCTTCCTTGACAATGACTGCACCAACTTGTCGTCCTTCACGAATGCAACTGCTCCATGTGGCAATGTGATGAGCCAGACCCATGAATCTGTCTACCCATTTTGTAGCATCCATACCTTCTCCTTCTTACACTTGTCCCAGTAGCACTTGATGAGTCTGAGATTGTGTTTCACTAGTTCCATTGAATCAGTGACAAAATCATCCGCCTCGTACCAGAACGTATGGTTGTCATCCAGCTTCTTCATGATCTCGATGAACTCTGTGAAGACGATGAGACGCTTCTTCAACTTCTTCAGGCACTTCTTGTAGACAGCCATGATCGGCTCATCATTGCACCTATCCCCAATGGAGCCAAGCTCAATGAGTTCATCATCAATGAAATCGAGTGCTGCTGATCGTGGAGTATTTCCATCCCCTTCATCCTTGTCGAAATATCTCCTTAGCCTCTCTGACCAGTTCAACATCACATGAGCATTGATCTGAGCAACTGCGTTCATGATACCCACATCAAGGCTACTGACTACGAGTTCAGTGTTAGAATCCATTATCATCCCTCCTTTGAGTAAACCTAAGTAGTTTTCAGGATGATAATATATAGAGCAAAAAAGAAAGAGCTTTCGCCCTCCCTTTCCGACATCCTAGAAGATGTCTACAAAGCGCTCGCACATCCAGAGGAATGTTGTCGCCTTCTTGCGTGCGCTTGTTGCGTAGCTGTCCTTATAGTCAGCCTGAAGCTTCGTAAGTTCGACCAGCATGCGCGTCGCCTCTTCGAATTCGTTGGCCTTTTTCCCGACCTTCTTCATGCTGCTGTTGGTCTCCTCATCCACAATATCAGGATGGAGATTCTCAACGGCCATTTTGAGCTCAGCTCCGATTCTGGAGATCTCATCAACAGCGCTATTTACAGCACTACGGTTCTCCTCTCTGAGACCTTCACTACCCCATCCAATCTTCCTCGTCGTGAGGTTGTGGAGATCTTTCTCGATATCAAGGTACATATTCTTGAATCCGTTCTGCAGGACCGCGATCGTGGATGTGTTGACTGTGAGTGTTTTCATTGTTCTCCCTTTCCAGCCATTTGTGGCTAAGCGTAGTTGTAGAGGCTAACCTTTACCACCTCATCTCACTATCATAATATATAGCCAG
>JAAUYS010000090.1 GCA_014804995.1 Clostridia bacterium | reverse complement strand
TTCTAGGTTGGTTCTGCGCATCGGTGTAATGTCAGGACGTTGCATTTCTTTTTCGACCGTAACTTTTAAGGTATCGAACGTTGGAAACTGTTCGGGTCTAAAAGCCGTGCAATCCGTATCGTGCTTTATACCGTATTCTTCATACATAATCTTGATAAGATTATTAAGCTCTTCGAAGGCATCCTGCGTAATACCTTTAAGCGTAACCTTAAAGAACTCTGCAAGGAATTGCAGATGCGAATTAAAGACGACTTCAGGCGAGGCAACGTCCCCTTCGTCGGTAAGAACCGGGTAAATATGTAACGGGTTGATTCTTCCCTGTGTTGCGCTTCCGACATCGATAAACAAACCGCCCAAGTTCTTCGCCAAGAACTGATACTCGTTTTCGGGGTCCAAAACGAAAATTTGAGAATTTTCGGAATAAAGCATCGATAAAAGCAGTTTTAAAAAGAACGATTTACCTTGGCCCGATTTACCGAAAACTACGCAGTTACTGTTTACGAAATCCTTACCACGTTTCCAAATATCAAGTATGACCGGGTAATAATCCCATCCGAGCAAATAACCCTCGGTATCAAGAACTGTAGAGAACACGAAAGGAAAAACCGCTGCAAGCGAGTCAGAATTAATTCCTCGCTCGAAAGCTTTAAGCTTTGGCCTGCGTGCGACGGTAGACTTGGCGAACCCGTCGAACTGTCGGCCGAGCAGATAACTCATTCTGTAACCGTTTGTTGTAAGCTCCCTGCGGACGTGCTTCCGGAACGAAGAGTTATCTTTATCGGAATTATTAAACCCCGTTACCGTCAACGTACAATCGAAAAGAAGCTCGTTCTCGTTCTGAATTCTCGTCTGCAGCTCGTTCATCGTCTGAATGTGCGTATCTTGATTACGCATTTCAGACAACTTGCCGGCAGTTCGGGATGCACTTTCAACGACCGCCTTATCGATACGTTTTATAGCTTTGGCCTTATCGACGGGTTTTATAGTGAGAACTACTTTCGTGTTATCTATTGCAAATAAGTTCGCCCCCCAAGCATTATTGACGTAAAGAGGGTATTCCTTTACAGCTAATGTAAAGGCGTAAGTATCGTCAACCGTGTAGCCGGCTAGCCCGAACTTTATCGTATCGGGCTTAACGTACTCGGCAAGCTGACCGATGTCCACTTCATCGATGTCACGCTCGTCAAAACTCCTAGTATAACAGTATTTAAAAAATACTGCGGTTTCTCGAGCGTTTAATATCGATGAGTCAAGCCCTGCGGCATCGAGTCCGGCTCGGCAAGCATCAACTTGTCCGAATAAAGCCTTTTCGTCATTTTCGTAAATAGCAATATAATAGCACGGCCTAAATAAAGGGCTAACGTTGTTTACGTTATCAATTTGGTCGAGGCGGCTCTGAAGAATCATTGCTTTCGCTTCATCCTCGCCCTCCCTAGCTTGAGAAAGCTTATCAAACAATACAGCGGAAACCTCGTCGTATTTAATAGGACGGTCGAGCTTTATTAGTTGAATTACCGACGTCTGGCTTAAACCGTTAAGCGTTCGAGCAAAGTCACCGATACGGCGGTCCTGCTCGTCCTCGTCCAAAAGAGCAAAATCGATGCTACCTATTTCAACTATCATTCCGTAATAACCGTTGTATTCGATAACCCCGTCTTCGAGAATGCTTTTAAACGGTATCAGTTCGCCCGTACTGCCACGTTTTGCATCCTTCTTATAAGTTCTTCGGGAAACGTAAAACCGTATCATATAAGCCAATTGAGAATACGTACGGTCCTCATCGTCTCCGATAAACATTACAATACAAACAACTATGTACCCTGCAAGTACATACAATTTGTTTGCAAAGTCGGCAAAAAATATCAATATTGCAATTAAAAGCATTGCGCTGGCAATTAACAAATCGAACAACGTAAAGCTTTTAAAAATCGAAGCTTTTAATCGGCTGTTTTTAGGTATAATTCTTTCCATTGTCTATCATCCTTTTTTCGTGTCATCTCTTATAAGCGGAATCGGATTTATGTGACGAAGGTGCAGATATTGCTCCCGGACGGGCAAAGCCTTTGCCCTGGTTCTTCGAAGCTCCGGTAGTAGCGTTAAAGGCCTTTCCGCCCATTCTGCCCAAAGTCCTCATAAACCTTGCGCCCCGGCTACCGGAATACCTGTCACCGCCGACTTTCTCACCGACAGCGTTTGCGCCTCTTGCAAGCATAGGAACGGCACCGGTGCGTTGACGTCCGTAACGGTTAGTACCGCCAAAAAGCGCACGCTTGCCACCCATAGCTAATCGGCCTACGCCTAAAGCTCCTACCGCCCCCATACGCACACCGCTTGATATCAGAGTCATTGCTTGCATAGCCTCTCTACCCTCGTCGGCGGAAGTTCCTAAAATGCGAGCTATAAGGGCCTGGCTACCGTTGATGCATACGGCGCCACCGAGTAGCATCAGCATTTTAAAGACCCCGACCGCCGTATCGTTCAAGATGCCTTCCGTGACAAGATAGGTCATATCGAACGCCGGACTAACGATATAACCGCTTATCATAAAGAAGACGTTCAACGATATTACGGCGCCGAAAGCTATCAGAACCTTAGACATCATTGTCTCTCGCCAAGCTCTGAACCGTGCTCCATCGTCAAGCGGTATCGTGCCACATACAAGCGGCATACAGATAATCAGAACTATTATGTCGTAAATTCGCTTGACGAGCCCCACACAAAGCATAAATACCGATATCAGCATTATGATGGCAACGAGGTATGCAGTAAACAGGTTGAAGGACTCAAGTCTTACCATAGGTTCCTGCTCATACCCCTTGTCCGCCACCTCAAAAAGCCCAATCCAATCTTTGTTATGTATTCCGAAGACATCGTTCGGTGTCATATACCATTCGATGTCGGCAGCAGTATGCCCGTCTACCCACCCCGTTTCCATAATAAGATTTCCGTCACTATCTTTTAAATACGGATGGTACAGTTCTTCTTTTTGTTTGTAAACAGGAATATAGTCTCCATTTTTATCAGTAACGTAATTGCCGTTCTCATCCATTTCCCACTTCAACCCCTCGAAGCCGTTTGGGTCTTCAGCCTGCACGGGTTTTCCGTCATCATCATATAGAATGCTGTATCGCACATCCCATGTGGATTCGTCGATAACGTAAGATTGTTCGACGGAAAGGTCAAATAGGCTCTGCGACAGGGTCTGTCCGTTCGGCGGTGCGATTACGTCGTTTACCATATTCAAAACCATATTCGCAAATGCAATAAAAAGAATGACAAAAAATATGCAGGCGACAGAAGATAAAACCGCAATTACGCCCTGTTTTATCGTAGTGGTGTGCGAAGACGGTTCCCCACCGCCTTTTATTTTGATGATATTCTTTACGGTTCTGACACCGACGCAAGCGCCGGCAATAACGACGGACACCATACAAAGGCCTATCATTACCTTTGTAGAAATTGCGCTCTCGACAAACACCTCTAAAAGAGACCTGCCGTTCGCACCTTCCTCTACCTGTTGTGTACCGGTAAGAATATTAAATATTGCATAAATTGTGTCGATGAAGTCGTACAGCCAAAACAGAAGCTGTGCGAATAGTTTTTCAAAAAATATGCCCATATCAGAAAATCCCCGTTTGTATTATCGATGAAATAAAATTAAAAACGTCATTAAGGCAAGACGCAATAAGGTCCACTAAATAACTAAACATTTTACAGTACCCTCATAAGCAATGCAGTATATTCCTGGGCATCGTTCTCATACCAAGACTGGAAGCTTGCCACAATTACGGGTATTATACCGGCAAGCACAAAAACGATTAAAATACCGATAAGAACACCTACAAACGCCTGCTTGGACTGTTTGATTTTCTGCTCGTCACCTGACTGATGAGCGAGAATCCATTTTAAACCGGTTGCGACACCGATAATCCCGGCAGCACCACCAAGAACGCCAAGCAAAGGCGCCCACCATTGCGCCATAAAGCTCTCAAGAATTTTCCCGACATTATCGAAATTGCCGGCAAGTAAGTTAAATTGCATCATTGTTTTTTATCTCCTTTTTTCTTTGTGTTTTTTTATTTAATCGGCTCTGAGCCGTTGTTTTAGAAAACTTTGCGTTTAAAACGCATTATAACTATCGCTACGACGGCGCCTGTGACAAAAATGCAGGCAACTATTATCAAAATAATGGTTGTTCCCCCCATATATTGAAGTTCGAATTCGTATTCTGATACGTTCCCGAGTTCGTCCTCGCAAACAAGACGGTAATTACCTTTGTCCGTAAGCTCGGCAACTTTCGATAAGTTGAAGGACTTCTTCTCACCGTTCAGATAAAGCGTGTAAGTGATACCGTCTTTATTCGGGTTAGAAATCTTAACACTTTTTCCCGTGTTTTCGATTTCAACCGTGGGCGTAACTCGGTCCACTTCGATATTGAGCGTCCAACTCGATATACCGCCGTTGAATTCTATTCTATACGTGCCGGTTTCGTCGAGCTTCATATAGCCATCGGTGACAGCTGTGCTGTAAACCTGCCCATCTTTCTCTACGGCCACTAAAAGCCCGTCAAGCTTAATCGCATACTCTCTTGCACGAGGCGGAACTATCACCCAACTAAAACTTTTCTCGTTACCGAATTCGTCTGCAACCTTGAGCTTATACTCGCCTGGTTCAGATATAGAGCCACGGGTGTAAAAGTTTTCAACCCCGTCTTTTTGCAAGAAAGCGGTAACAGGTTCACCGAATAGAAACGAAACAGATTCCGCTATAATTTGCCCGGAAGCGAGCGTTCGGCTCGGCGTAACGTCAACGGACCTGTCGATGGTGAACATTGCACTTGCTGCGTTCCCTGCGACGTCCGTTGCCGTTATCAAGTAAGTACCTTCAAATACAAAAGTTTGCTCTTCTTGAATAGCTGTTTTCGCCCCGGCGTTAAAGCTATACCAAGCTTCAGAGGCACCGGAAAAGCTTACCGTAACAGCTCCGCCGGTTGCACCGTTTGTGAGCTGTCCGTCAAGCGTAATCGTAGGCGGCGTCTTGTCAATTATCAGATACAAGCCCGACAATTCGTTACCGCTGGTATCTCTGATAAACACTTCATAGGCGCCTTCTGCAGTTACACGCTCGTCTGCGCCGTATTTGGTACCGTCTTCAGCAATTACATAGAACGTTGACGTTTCCTCGGTGAGCGTAATCGATAGCCAACTTCTGGAAACGTAATTACCGTTCTCATCGAAGCTGTAATTGCCGTTTACACGGAACGAAATGTTTTTATCGATAATTACTTTAAATTCTTTACTGTTGCCGATTCTGTCGGTAATGGTGAACGTGTACGTTCCTGCATCACTTAAAAGTTCGCCGGAATAAGCTTTTATACCCAACCCCATCGACCAAACTATTGATGCACCTTCCTCATTACACAAGACAGAGAAGGCACTATTTATACGGGTTCCTGCGCTGATTATCTGCCCGTCTTCGGTTAAGATAATCGGCTCAGGTGGCGTTTTATCAACGATGAGCTTTAGCGTCAACGCATTACCGTATAAATCTTTAACGTTTACATTGTACTTACCGTCGATATCGATTTTTTGGCCGTTCAGAACTGACAGCCCATTATCTGCATCGATATTGAATTCGGACCAAGGTTCGGTTAAGGTAAGTACGAAGCCTGTCCTGGTTACGTAACTTCCGTCATCCATAACAAGATAGTTCCCCTCAAGCGTAAAGCTGACGTCGTTGTCAAGCGTAACAGTAAAAGACAATTCATTGCGTGCGCTGTCATAAACGGTAAATTCATAACTGCCGGCAGCCTTTATATAGCTACCTTTTATGTAGGTTTCATCAGAGAGCGCCCCGGCTTTTCTGTAATAGGCCTTATAACCGGCTTCAGTCCAATCTATCAAGAAGCTTTTAGTAGTTACTGTATCAGGCAGAACGAATTCGCCGGTGTCGGTCATAATGACGACCGATGGCGGAATACCGTCTATTTCAAACGTGTACTCCGTAAACAAGTTCCTGTCGTTCGTTACGAATAACAAAACCTTGAAAACCGCTGTCATTGCCGGGCTGGCCGTAATTCGCATTGTTTTGCTCGATACTCCTTGAGCTAACTCGTAAAGCTCTGTCAGCACCCACTCACCGTCTCTGAGGGCGTAAAGCTCTGCAGATGCATCAGAATTGAAAGTAACGCTTACGTCGTTCTTTGTCAGCCCTCCGTCCTTAACACCTCTTAAGGTTGCAGTCGGCAAGCCCTTCATATAGAAAATCGGTGCTGTTCGAACAGTACGTCCGTACAAGTCAGTAAACTCGAATATATACTTCCCTCCTACGGCCATCTTATATACAAGGTTCTGCACCCCAATTTCGGTATCGAAGGAATCAACAAATAACCTTTCTTCTGTGCCGTCATAATAGACTTTAAATAGCTTTATATCTGTAATTTCGTTATAGCTGTCATTTATCTGCACCGTGAATGTGCAGGCGGTTTCATTAGTCAATGACGTATTCTTTAAAGACGGGCTTGCCCCGGCAATGTAAACCACAAAAGAAATAACGTTATGCGAACGGTCATATGCGGTAACCGTGTAAGCGCCGTAATAGCCGTTTTCAAAATTGAGCACCGGCAATTCGTCACCCCAAAGATATTGCTCGTCAAGATTACGCCCGGACAATGTAAGCATAACGAACTCATCTATGTTATCTGTAATTGATTGGAAGTTAAACGCAACGTAGCGCATGGCGCCATCATTCTCGTCTATATAAGTCTGATTAAAATTTATAATCTCTTTGCTACAGCTACCGTATTCAACTTCTGCCAAAACATCAGGTTGCTGAAGGTCAATAAAAATTAAATATTTTTCAACATTACCGCAAATGTCTTGCTCAGTTATCAGATACCATCCCTGCTCGTTCACAACATCTTTAAATGCGGTGCCATAACTAAGCTCAATTTTATTGCCTATACGTAACGAAATTCCATCGGACAGATATTGTATTGTGGCAGTAATTTTGTTACCTTCCACAAGGCCCCTGGGCATTTCTAGGCAATCACCAGCCAAAGCAAGCATATAGCTATAATTCGAATACGCCGACAGTAAGGAAGGCAATGCCGGCAACTGATGAGTGAGCGCATCCACTCTCGTTACACCTGCATTATCGGTAGGATTGCTCAGCTCGTTGCCGTTCTTGCCCATTATCTTTCTTTCGCTGATATTTTTACGGGCATACTTGTCAATAACGGTGTCAAGCTCTGCACGTTCCGTATAAATTTGTCTTGTGTTCTCGTTGCTTGCCGAGACGTAGTTCCAAGACTTCCCCCCTTCCATGACGATTACCCGGCAATCCCATTCCTTTTGCGTAGTGAACCTCAAGGCTGAATTATAATCAGCAAAAGTGTATGACCCGTAATAGTCCGGGTAATTCTTTTGCGATAAAGTCGCAACGTAATATGTAGGTACATGGTATGAATTATAAATATCGGAAATATTGCCAAATGTTTCTCGGTAAGCATAATTAATCGTGACCCAATCTGAAACGTTGCCGGCATCGTCCGCCACCCTAATAGACCAAACACCGTTAGATGACGCTCCACCATCAATGGTTACAGTTTTACTGTTATAACTCTGTATTGTACCCGAGTTAAAACGGACTTCCCAATAATCAACTTTGCTATATTTGTCCGTTGCAGACATCGTAAATGGTGAATTAGTATATTTATCATAAGAATTTATCACCGGTGCTGACTTATCTATTTTAAAAAAATATGTAACACTCGCTGTAAAACTATTTTGGACTTCTATAACGTAATACCCTTCATCCGAAAAAACTGTTCCTGAATTGAACAATGTCCTTGGCCGAGCATCATAGTCATTCTTATTATGAGAATAATAACCTTTAATCTGATAGCCTGTAAATGAGACCATAACATCGTCATTGATAGTACCTTGTTCATCAACGTTTGCAAAAATTGCGCCCTTTAAGCATCTAACAGTTGCATTAGAAGGCACCATTAATGACGATTGCTTATTTAAATCACTCCACTGTACCGTAGAGCCTTTAAAAGTTATTAGTGATAACTTTTCACAACCTTTAAAAGTTGCCCTACCAATATTTACATTCTCGGGTATAGTAATCGCTTCAAGACTTGAACAATCGCAAAAAGCTTCCGGATGAATTTCCGTTACACTGTCTGGTATCGTAATATTTTTTAATCCCGTACAAGAGTCAAATGCTGATGAACCAATAGTTATCACACTATTTGGAATATCAATATTTGTTAATCCCCGACAAAACATAACTGCTTGACTATTTATCGTAGTGATACTACTAGGAATATTAATATTCGTTAAATCATTACATCCCCAAAAAGCATCTTTTGCTAACGCAGTTACTGGTTTTCCGTTATATGTTGATGGAATAACCAAATCGCCAGAAATGCTATGATTTGCTGCTTTAACTTCATACGTACCATCCGACTGTTCTAAAAAAATCAAGTCACTTGTACTTGCCGCCGATGCCGTTTCAGCCTTCATGCAGAGAAAACCAATCAAGCCGATTACTGCGCTTATCAGAACGATAAAAAGTCCTATCTTCAAGAAACTACTTTTGGTTTTAATCATGGTAGTTTACCACCTCCTTTGTTTTGCCTGTGTCTACAATGGAAACACCGCTATATTTCAGTAAGCTGATTACTTTCTCTATCTTAGTTACAAGAAAGACATCACCGACAGCGGTAGCCTGCTCGGCAAGCTCGTCCAAAATGGCAATTTTTCCTTCTGTGTCCGCCATCGAAAGCTTTAAAAAATCTTCCTCAGACAGTTGTCTGCGCAAACCTTCGATTTCCTTTATGATTTGCTTTTGAAGATTTATCATAGCTAAATCTTTTATCGTCTCTTCTGCAACCGCTTGTTTAATCTTTTCAACCTGCTCTTCTTCAGTCTCGATATCGGAATTGAGAGTTTGGCAAAGATAAATTAACCTGGTTATGTCGTAACGGTTGTCCTGCTCTTTAAATTCCATAAACGGATTGCGCTGTTCTTCTTTTAACTGCTCGATGCCGTAAATATCTATAGCTTTGAAATACGGCGTCGTCTTACCCCTAATCGGAAAGTTACCTTCTACCGTAACCACGGCATTACCTATAACACCGTTAGGGGGGTCATTTAACCGTGAAAGTTCTGACGGGTATATAAGCGGAACGCTCTGCGCAGACGTAGATACAGACATCCCCTTCTCTTCGTTGTAGCTTACTTGTTTGGTTTTATGCTTTCCGCAGCTCTCTGAGATAACGTTACGGGTTTCTTCGTCTGTGGTACCCATAAAAATACGAATATTACAGTTATCTCTGATTATCTTAGCCGCCTCTTTGCCGTAAACGTTATCAAGTTGCACTAAGCTCTGAATAACCGGGGCAAAGAAGATGCCCCTACCTCTTGAAATTGGTATGTATGTTTCAAAATTAGTAAATCTCGGAAGGTTGCCAAATTCGTCCATCAAAAAATAACAATTTCGTAAAAGCTTCATATCTTTAGTTTTGTGCAGTTCGTAATTTCGAGTAGCCTTTTCAACTAAAGCTTTGTAAAGCTGTACTAGCAAAAGAACGGCCAAACCGTGCCGGTTCTTTTTTTCGTCCGCAATTACAACAAAAAGAACGTTCGGTTCTTCATCCCAATTCGAGAACTCGATATTGTTACCACTTGTAAGTTGAGCAATGCCACCGTCTGCCATCCAATGCAAATACTGATTAACAGAGCCAAGAAACGATGCCAACGTACGGTCCTGGCTCACAAGCACAGTATTTGCCATTCCTTTCGCCCTGGAACCATCCTCCGCTATCTCGTCAATATATTCCTTTAAAACTGCACACTCATCATCTGTCCGAGCATATTCGGTTAAGTTCCACCAAAGGTTATATAAATTAAACTTTTCCCGAGGAAGATAACCATCACGGTAGTCTTCCCACATTCGAAGCGCCATTCCGAGCAATAAATCTCTCGCACCTTGTTGCCAAGACTTGTCCTGAGCAGATTCCACCGGGCAACAAGTGTAAATTAAATCTTGTAAGTCAATGTACACTTCGTCCTTAACTCGAACTGCACGTTCTTTTTTCGCCTGCTCTGCATCCGAAAAAGTTTGATAAGGTCTACCGCAATAATAGTAACGACCTTTTTCTTGTGTGATATCAGCTCTTATTTCATCCGTTTTATTCATAACGTCATTAAACGGATTCCATAGCGTTGAATGATATGTATCACGCATATCGATGACGTGCACGTTGTAACCGTTCTTTTTAAGCGTGGATGCGTGCCGTTGATAGAGTTCACCTTTAGGGTCAGTAATCACCATACAGGGTTTTTCTTTCGTTCTTGATAATATCTCGATGAACGGTGAAACATACGCTGTAGTTTTACCTGTGCCGGTTGTTGCAATTAGCATTTCGTGAATTGCCTGGCATAAAACAATATCTATATCGTTTTGATTGCGCTCGGCAATAATAAGCATACCGTCGTTCACGTTTTCTAGTTCGGAAAACTTAGTAACGACAAACCCCTCATTCTTCGCAATTTCCTGATTACTCATAAAATGCGAGTCTTCAAGTTCTTTGTTTACCTTTTTGACCCTTCGAGAACCAAGCGTTCGGTATTCAAAAAGCACAAAAACTACGATGCCCAAAATTGCCGTGGCAAACAGGCCGTAAAACAAACCGCTATGAAATACCTCTCCAAAGCTTGAACTTGTAATTAGCATCACAAATACCGCAAGCAAGAAGAACGGCACAACAACGAACGCTAAGGCTGTCAAGATGCCCGTTATTATTTTGAATTTTAAGCTGTGAGTTTTCCAACGACGAAAAACGTCTTTACTCTTCTTCATAGTTCACCAATTTATTCAGGTTCAAGCGGTACAACGGGTAATTAATGTGTCCGCTTTGCTGTTCCCTTCCTTCCACCTTTACAGCAAGACCGTTTTTAACAAAAAATTCTTCCACATCGATGCCAAATAGGTTTACGTTCAGATAAGCAAGTGACGGGTCTTCCAATTTATTAAGATTGACGGTCAGCGTGGCGTAGGGTTCCCCGTTACTGCACGTTGCATTTACCGACGTATTCAAAGTCGTCACATAAATGCCTGTAGTCAAAAATACTTCCTCTTTACCGAGCGTGAAATAAGTTTTCACTTGTCTTCCCCCTTTAGCTCAATTCCGAAAATATCGCAATAAACGCTACTAACAAACGTGCGCTGCGTGTGAAGCGTTTTGCTCTGCTCAAACCTTTTTATCGTCCACTCACCGTGCGTGGCAATTGCACGTTCTTTAGCTCTCTGAATACGGCTAACGTTGCAAGTGTATTCGGCATCAGTAAAGTGCCCTTCTTCATAAAGCAAGATGTTTCCAAGCTGAGCCGAGGCACATTTATCTATTACATACCGAAACATTGCATAATAGTTCTCGGTGTCCTCTATATAAGCCAAATCACCTTTATAACGACTTAATAAAATTTCTTTTGTGGTGTCCTTCATACTCTACCTCCCCATAGGTGAATAATTGTCGCAATGATGCGCCGATAACGTGTCTGAACTATCTGTCGGGCCTGTAGTCATACCACTTTTATAACAGCAACATTTACCGTCACAGCCTGTTTCCATTCCCTTCTGAATGGCCTTACGAACTGACAGAACGCCCGGCACGGCAAAAGACTTCCACGGATGCCAATGTTTGCAATTTCCGCATTTTACTTCGAGATAATCCGACTTCATATTTTCCTCTTATACTGCAGACGAATTCTGCATATTTTCGTGTTCAATATCACGCTCGTGCTGTTGAACTGTTTTCAAGAAATTCGCACGCTCCTGGTCGCACATTGCCGCCATAGCACATTGTGCGCTCAAAAGAAGGTCCTTACGGTAGCCTCGGCGGTGCTTGGCCTCAATCTTCAAATGCTTTGCATTTACACGGGCCACACGGCGGTTTTCAACGTAATTTGACCGTATGACGTCCTTACACATGGCAAGAACGACATTGCCCACACGGGCCTTAAAATCGCCCTTTAAACGGTCAAAATAATCGACGTTCTTCATATCTACAAAGTTCATTGACATTGATTTGTTGCGCATTGCGCCATCGCCCATAGCCGCAGCAATGTCTGCACTTGACATACGCTTTCCGTCCACATAACCAAGCTTGCCCTCTGAAGCAAGCTTTTTGACGTCATTTTCAATGCGTGTAAATTCTTTCTGCATCTGTCCGTACGCAAAGAATGCGTGAGAATCTGAGCGAATAAGCAAGTTCGCCAACCTATCAATCTCCGGGCGCAAGCTCTGCATACTCTGAGCATTGTATTGAAGTCGTCCGGTTTTAGGCAGTTTTGCGCATAAAGCGTTAATCTCAACGTTAAGCATAAGTGACGTC
>JAAUYS010000089.1 GCA_014804995.1 Clostridia bacterium | reverse complement strand
AAGGATATTGAAGGAACACGAGCGAATCGCATTCTCGAATGCCGGTCAGTTGCGTGATGGTTGGATTAGCTTGAAGGACTTCGAGAAACTGCCCGATTCCGTCAAGGCTTGCATACAGGAGATTTCGACAAAGACGGTGAAGAGGGTTGTCGGAGAAGAACCGGTCGAGGAGGAGTATGTGAAGGTGAAGTTGTACGACAAGCAGAAGAGCTTGGATAGCATCTGCCGGATGCTTGGGAACGATGCACCGGTTAAGCAGGAGTTGACCGGAAAGGACGGTGCCGAGCTGATACCTTCTTCAAGAGACCACCGTGTCATATTCGAGAACTACGGAGAAGCGAACAATGAAGAATGAGTTAGTATTTCATTTCAACAGCATCTACGCCCCGGTGTTCTCGACTGAAAAGAGGTACATAGACATCTGGGGCGGTCGTGGTCGTGGCGGTTCGCACTTCGGCACGGACTATTTCCTTTACCTTATCACCCAGCCGGCATATTTCCGTGGATATTTCGTCCGGCAGGTTCTTGCCGATGTCCGGGACAGCCTTTTCCGTGACTTTAAGGACAGAATCGACGAAAATCCGACATTGAACATCGAGGACTTCCACATTCAGGAGAATAGTATGCGCATCGTGTATATGCCAACCGGCAACACGATACTTGCAAAGGGCGTGAGCAAGGACGGAAGCCGGACGGCGAAGATGAAGTCACTTGCCGGTGCTACGCACGTCCTGATAGAGGAATGCGACGAACTTGGGGAATCCGACTTTGACCAGCTCGACCTTTCGCTTCGTACCGTCAAGGCGGAGAGGGTGCAGATTATCCGATTATTTAACCCTCCTTCAAAAAAACATTGGATTTGGCGGGACTACAACCTGATAGATTCGGAAGAGAAGGAGGGGTTCTACAAGGCTGAACCGAAGTCAGATTCCGATGTCCTTGCGGTGTGGAGCGTCTATCAGAACAACCTGAAAAACCTGCAAGCGTCGACAATCAAGAAGTTTGAATCCTTCAAGCTGTCTAACCCGGAATATTACTACAACCAGGTTCGTGGATTGATTAGCGAGGGTGCGAAAGGCAGGATTTATTCCGGCTGGAAACCAATCACGGAGGAGGAGTACAACAATCTTGACCTCCCGAAGGTTTACGGCTTGGATTTCGGATACAGCGAAGACCCAAACGCCCTTGTCGAGATAAAGTACGGCAAGGATTACAGGTACGTTAAGGAGCTGTTGTACGAGACCGGACTGGACAACCTCGAACTGGCGAAGCGGATGCACGCCCTCGGCATTGACGAAAAGTGCCTTATCATCGCCGACACGGGGAATGGCGGAGACCTCCGCATAGCCGAGATACGGAGGGGATTCGAGGGTCATCCGGAATTGAAGTTCAACATCGCATCGGCAATCAAGGGACACGGATCTGTCAATTTCGGTATAAACAAGGTGAAGTCCTGCAAGATGTTCGCAGTGGAATCGAGCGTGAACCTGTGGAACGAGGTAAGGGAGTATATCTGGCTTCTCGATGCCGACAAGAACCCGACCGACCAGCCGAAGGACAAGGACAACCACCTTATGGATGCGATTCGGTATGTTGAGTTGGCGAAAGGGACAAGGTTCTAAAAACAAATATCTTTTATCAAATATTTTATGTTGTTTTCCGAAATTTTATAATCTTTCTGCCAATATCTTTTTGAATACGAGTTCTGATAATCGTCCCATTTAAAAAAATCGCCATATTTGAAATCACGGTTTCTATACGATATTGATATTTTGTCTTTTGTGTATGGTGACCCCTCTGTTGTGTAGATGGATACTTCCAAATTTCCCTTATAAAGATTGATTTCGTTCCCACTGCGATATACTTTCCCGTATTTGTGCGAATAAATGTCGGATAATACATTCAACGCATTCTGCCATTCAAAAGAAGGTATCTCCGCTTCTATCCTAAAAGTATGTAAAGAATCGTTGTGAAATGATACGCTGGGATTCCATTTCCATGCATATTTGTTCACTCCTCTTGTTAAAAAATGATACTCGAATTTTTTTCGTGGGTTATGTGAAGCAAATTCTTTTAAAATATCATGCACTTTTTGAGGAGAATCATTGAAACAGACACCAAACATTATTGTATCTATCTTTATTCCTGAATTTATAGCTTCCTGAGCGGCTTTTTCTTGTTCGCTATAAGTGAGGAAATAACCGACAAAAACAAATACGACAGCGGCAAGCACAATTGAAAATAGAGTAATAATGAATTTTTTCATATTCAAATATCTTTAAAATTAACGTCCAAATGTAGTCAAAAAATACCCCCCCCCAATCATTAAAATATGTAAAAATTTAATTAGGAGAGGTTATTTATACGGAATCTAAATATTATTTCTGCGAAAGCATATTGATGTTTTCACGGATAACATCAACATGTTTTTTATGCTTTTGCTTCGCTATCAGGTGGATGTATATGTCCCTGTCTGCTTGTGCCGTTATTGTCGTATCGACGATGCTTTTTGTAGGATTTGCCTGAACATACCTTTTAAACATCGCTGAAAAAAGGTCATTCCGAAACTTCTGCGGTGATATTGTCGTGTCTCTTCGCTTGACATCGTGTATGTCGTCACAATAGAAGTAAAGAATTACGTTATCGTTGTCCATCAACACTTCGGCAATGCACGTCGATATTTTCGACAATGTGCCTAAATTGAAATATCCTTCTCCTGATACCCTTTCAAGCGTGATGTCAAGGATTTTAATGTCGCCCAGGCTTTCCGTTATTCCGTCAGGCAAATTTTGGAACTCTTCTATGAGTATAAGACAATTATTCCCAGTGTTGTCGCTGATTGGGTATATTATTTTCATTTCGATTCAGATGCAGGGAAATAGATGCTTTTCTTGCTACGCAATTCTTCAAGTTTAGCCATCTTTTGGTCTCGCAACTTGTTGAGGAAATCAACAAGTGATTTCGACGTTTTTTCAACGACAAAAGTCCTTGAATGTGATTTGTTCGTTGCCATAATTGTTTTGTTGATTTGATTTGTGTTTTCGGAACAAATATATGAATAATTTCATTCTAAACAACGACTAATTCAAACAATTAGTCATCGTGACTACTTTTTTTACGAAAGACATTCCGATTTCGGTTCAGAAGAGAAATGTTTTTCTTCTTTCCCATTGCCGATTCAAAAAATCTTCATATATTTGCCGTGTTCAATCATAATTAAAGACGAGGCGAGCAAGAGTGCCCGCTTTATAGCGGTTTTTTTTATGCCCAATTGGTATGTATTTTCCATACTTTGCGATTGTTGTTTGAAAGGAAAATATTATCTAACGGCGTATCTCCCGTGCATTTGTTGTAATGGCAAATGATAGCCTCGTCATAATGGTGATTGAACAGCGGGTCGGGTACGCCGTTTTTTTTCTACCCGAATGTTCAATTAATTATTATGACAAACACAAATCAAACCGCTACGACCGTAGCAAGCGAGTTGCAAGAGCAACTAAACCAAACACAACGGAAGTTTGAAATCGAAAAGAACGCAAAGAATCAAGCGTATTGCTTCATCATCCTGCTTGACCTGATGAAAGCGTTTCAGGAATTTTGCCAAAACGTTACCGCAGAGAATTGGCACGAAGCGTGCATTAGTGCGCTTGAAATCAAAGCCGAGGAAGGAGGTGCGCAATGAACGACCTGGTAATACAGAATGCCGCCAAAATTGGCGTTATTAAAACGGATAAATATTTTACACCGGCTTTATTTGGCGTTTCAAAAACAAATTGTACCTTTGAAACGCTAAAACCATTTCTGCGGTACAATGCCGCTGACTTAAAGTCGGCTTTTTTTGTACCCTTACATATTATAGGTAAAGAAATTTACTGCGCCGTGTCGGGTAGTGGAAACACCCCGGAAGTTTTGCAGATGTGGACTTTAGCAACACGTAGCGCAGTTTTTTATTGCTTAAATAACACATCTATGGAGTCATTACTTCAAAAGTCATCTATGCAACAAGGTTGCACAGATGCGAAAATCAACGTATCCGATTTGTCTTACGAGTTGGAAAATGTATTAGGATTTTTCGACCATTTAAACGGAGAGGATGCAATCTCTAATCTTACTTTTCTTATCGGGGAGTATTCCAAGCCGGGATATGATGAATGTGTCGTGGAACGGGCGGCAGTAAGTACGATGCGCCTGTGTACAGACATTGTAATCATCCGTGATATGTTGAAAAGGGTTTATGAACGTTTTTGTAAAGAGGGAGGCATCTATGAATGAATTGGTAGTACAGAACAGCAAGGGCAACGATGTGACCACCTCTTTAATCGTTGCGCAGGTGTTCGGTAAGCGTAATTCTGACGTGTTGCGTGACATTAGGAATTTGTCGTGTTCCGATTCTTTCAATGAGCGCAATTTTGCGTTTATGGTGGAAATGAAAGAGTTACCGCAAGGAGGTGCGCAAAAAACTGAATATTGTGAAATGACCAAGGACGGTTTCAGCTTCTTGGTTATGGGCTACACTGGGGAGAAAGCCGGTCAGTTCAAGGAGAGGTTCATCAACGAGTTCAACAAGCGTGAGCAGTTGTTGAAAAATGAGGACTACATATTAGCCCGTTCGCAGGAGATACTGAAAAACCGGGTGAAATTAATGGAAGCGAAGGTCGCACAGCTTGAAGAGGAAAACGAGTTGCAAAGTAGACAATTAAAGGAATCCGCCCCAAAGGTGGAATACTTCGACAAGGCTCTTTCATCGGTCGGCACTTATACCGCCACCCAAATCGCCAAGGAGTTCGGCTGGGGTGCGGAGACGCTGAACCGGAAACTAAAGGAGCGTGGCATCCACTACAAGCAGAACGGGCAGTGGATTCTGTACGCCCAATATGCGACAAAGGGCTATACCAAGTCAGTCACCCGTACATTCACCCGTTCCGACGGCTCGACGGGTTCCCAGCTTCAAACCGTGTGGACGGAAAAGGGTCGTGAGTTCATCTATCATTTATTAACTCCAAATCAACAGGCTATATGAAGACACCGGCAGAAAAACACATAGAATCGAGGGCGAAATTCATCCTCCGGGAAGCGGGGATATTGAAGTCCGAGAATATGCACGACTTCATCGACATCACCGAATTGAAGCGAATGAGGGATGAAGACTTCCTGCGGATGCGACGTGTCGGCGAAACGACCGTCGAGTTCATATCCAATTTCAGGAAGGTGTTCGACTGGTTGTAGCGGTTGAGGAAATGCGATAAGCCCGGAGCGATCCGGGCTTTATTTATGGAAAAAAACAAGGGATGCGAATCGAATCGCACCCCTTTCGGCAAGCGTAAGGTAAAGTTGTTAAATCAAACGAGACGCAAGCCGACAAACTCCTCTCCCAATCGATGTATTCCGTCCTCGATTTTTTTCAGTTGCTTTTCCGATATGTACGTGTTTCCTTTCTTGTATTGTCTCATCAGGGTATCGTT
>JAAUYS010000088.1 GCA_014804995.1 Clostridia bacterium | reverse complement strand
GGCGGTTCTTTCAGAAATTTATTTAAAATTTCAAAAATGGTTCACAAGTATCCCTTGGATACCGTTCATAACTACAAGATGATGGTTGAGGACTTTACCCCCGTCTACGATATGATAAAGGTGCTTGACCTTGACAAAAAGAAGAAGATTAAGGGGCTTTCGGCGGAGAGAGCGGATATTCTCCCCGCGGCGCTTGCCGTTATTAAGTCTTTCGTAAACTACGTGAACGTAGAGGGCTTTACGCTTTCGGGCGCCGGACTTAGAGAGGGCTTAATGTTCAACCAGGCGTTGCCTATGACCATTGAAAAGCCCATTGCCGACGTTTTAAATTACTCGCTTACGACCCTTGTAAAATATTACGACTGCGAAGAAAAGCACGTTGAACACGTCGTTAATTTAAGCATACAGCTGTTTAAACAGCTTCGCGTTCTTCATAAATTCCCCCGCCAGTATCTTAAGATACTGAAGGTTGCGGCGATGTTGCACGACTGCGGAATGCGCATAAAGTATTACAACCACCAACGCCACAGCTGGTATATGATTTTGAACGCTACGCTTTACGGCGTAAGCCACAGGGATATAGTTCTTGCCGCGTTTACGGCTTGTTGCCATAAGAAAGAGGACATTAACCCCTACGACTGGGCAAGATACCGCGACATAGTTTCAGACGACGATTTGGAAGTAGTTAAAAAGCTCGGTGTAATGCTCAGAATAGCAGAAAGCCTTGACAGAGCTAATTCGGGAACGATTAAGAGCATCAACTGCGATATTTTGGGCGACTCCGTAATTATGAAGACGGAAGTAGACGGCGACGCTACCCTTGAAATAAAGAACGCAATGCAGGCTTCTACTGAGTTCAGAAAATCATTCCACAAAAATCTTGAAATATTATAAAAAATGCGCGCCCTCTTCCATACGGTGAACGGGGGCGCGTTTGACGATAAATAATGGACTACATTCTTGCAAGCGCCTCACCGAGAAGAAAAGAGCTTTTAGGGCAAATTCTTCCCAAGTTTGAGGTAATACCCGCAACCGCGGACGAAAAAGTTAATATGTCGCTCTTCCCCGACAAAATGGCTTGCGCCCTTGCAGAAAGCAAGTGCGACGAGGTGTTTGCAAATAACCCCTATAAGACGGTTATCGGGTGCGATACGATAGTCGTTTTTAACGGCAAAATTTTAGGCAAGCCCAAGGATAAGGAAGACGCCTTTAACACCCTTAAAATGCTGTCCGGCAAGACGCACTTCGTAATAACCGGAGTGTGCGTAAGAAGCCCCTTTAAAAAGCTTGTAGACTTTGACAAAACAGAGGTTAAGTTCAACATATTATCGGACGAATTCATAAAACAGTACGTTGACAGCGGGTCGCCGATGGACAAAGCGGGAAGCTACGGAATACAGGACGGCGGTATAGTAAACGAGTATTACGGGAGCTATACTAACGTGGTCGGTTTGCCCGTAAATCTCACCAAAAATTTACTTGACGGAGTACGCACGGAAAAATGAAAAGAATTTCCATAGATATGGGTTCGGGAGTAACCAAAATATATATGCCCGGTTGCGGGGTAGTGTTAATGGAAGCGACTTGCATCGCCGTCGAGGAATACGAAGAAGGCGGTGAAAAGGTTCTTTCCGTTAAGGCGTACGGGGATAAGGCCCGTGCGCTTTCCGGCAGGTCTGCCGTAAATACGCATATCGTAAACCCCGTGTTCGAGGGGGATATAGTAAACGAAAAGCTGGCTTCCTTACTCTTAGAGTATTATCTTGAAAAGATTGAAATTACAAGAAAGAAAGCAAAGCGGGTTGAAGCGGTCTTTATTCTCCCTTGCGGAGCTAACTCCGAATTAAAGCAGAAGTATATGAGAATTGCGGAAGAATGCGGGCTTGCCTCCGTTTACTTTACGGTAACGCCGTTTGCGGCAATTCTCGGGCATAACGTTTCTATTAGCGAAAGCACGCCTATGTTCGTGCTGGATATAGGACATTCAATAACCAACATCGCGGCGCTTTCACAGGACGGAATTATTTACGGCTTGACGGTAAACCTCGGCGGAAGCAATATTGACGTGCATATAATTGACGAGCTTGCCGAAAACAACAACTTAAAGATAGGCGCGCTTACCGCGGAAAAGCTGAAAAACACCGTGGGCAGTCTTTTACACGACGACAATAAAATGAACGTTGTGGAGGGCAGGGAAGTAACTACGGGTACGCCCGCGTCAATTGCCGTTAATTCTGAGCAGATTTACGGCGTAATAACGACTTATATCGATAAAATTTTAGAGTACGTTGAGCTTGCGCTTAAAAAATTGCCCGCGGAGGTCGCCTCGGGAGTAATGCACGGCGGAATATACCTTTCCGGCGGACTTATGAAGCTGGACGGCTTGGCGGAGTACATTGAAGAAAAGTTAAACATACCCGTAAATCTTCCCGAAGAACCCCAGCTTGCCTCGGTAATAGGCGGGGGAACTATCCTTGCAAACGATTATCTTTTAGACAGGCTTGCGGTTGTAGAGTAAAACGATATTAAAAGCGGTGGCACTTTTGTGCGACCGCTTATTTTTTTGTTTTACGGTAAATTTCTTGCGTATTTTGCGATTATTTAATATAATTAAATAAATTACAAATCAGGGTTTTATATGGACAAGAAGCAAAACGTACGAAATTTTTGTATAATAGCGCACATTGACCACGGCAAGTCTACACTTGCAGACAGGCTTATGGAGCGCACGGGGCAAGTTTCCGAAAGGGATATGGAAGCGCAGCTTTTGGACTCTATGGATATAGAGCGCGAGCGCGGAATAACCATAAAGCTTACCCCGGTAAGAATGTTTTATAAGGCTAAAAACGGTGAAGAATACGAGTTTAACCTTATAGATACCCCGGGACACGTGGACTTTACGTACGAGGTGTCGCGTTCTCTCGCGGCCTGCGAGGGGGCAATTTTAATAGTTGACGCTTCGCAAGGGGTTGAAGCGCAGACCCTCGCCAACGTGTACTTGGCGCTTGAAAACGATTTGGAAATTCTGCCCGTTATTAACAAAATAGACTTGCCCTCCGCCCGCCCCGACGAGGTGAAGGCGGAAATAGAGGAAGTGATAGGGCTGGACGCTTCTGCCGCGCCCTTAATTTCGGCAAAAGAGGGGCTGAACATTGACGACGTTTTGGAAGCAATCGTTACCACCTTCCCCGCGCCGGAAGATAAGGACGGCGAGTCGTTGAAAGCGCTAATTTTTGACAGCTATTACGACAACTATAAGGGCGTAATTTTATTCTTAAGAATAAAAGAGGGTACGGTCAAGCCCGGAGACAGGATTAAAACCTTCCGCTCCGACAAGGTTTACGAGGTGGTTGAAACGGGCGTGTTTGCACCACATTTAAGCCCCAAGGACGGGCTTTCTTCGGGGGACGTAGGTTACGTTTCGGCATCGATTAAGTCTATTCAGGACGTTGCCGTGGGCGATACGCTTATTAACGCCGATAACCCCGCGGACGAGCCGTTGCCCGGCTATAAAAAGGTGCAGAGCGTGGTCTTTTGTGGTATTTACCCCCTTGACGGAAGTAAATTCAATGACTTAAAGGACGCTATTTTAAAGTTGCAACTAAACGACGCCTCTTTAATATTCGAACCCGACAGTTCGGTTGCACTGGGCTTTGGATTCAGATGCGGATTCTTGGGGCTTTTGCATATGGAAATCATACAGGAGCGCATAGAACGCGAGTTCGGGCTGGAAATTATTACCACCGCGCCGTCCGTAAGCTATAAAGTCATTAAGACCGACGGGGAAGAGATTTTTGTGGACAACCCGTCGCATTTGCCTCCGACGAGTGAAATAGAGCATATGGAAGAACCCATCGTCAAGGCGGATATTTATTCCCCGCCCGATTACTTGGGGCAGATTATGGACCTGTGCCGTGAGAAGAGGGGGGTATTCTTACAGATGACTTACCTTGACAAATCACGCGTGAAGCTTGAATACAACCTGCCGTTGAACGAGATAATTTTCGACTTCTTCGACGCGATTAAATCGAGAACGAGGGGTTATGCGAGCTTCGATTACGAGCTTATCGGCTATGAGCGTAGCAAGCTTGTAAAGCTTGACATTATGTTAAACGGCGAGGTGTGCGACGCGCTTTCAATGATAGTTCACGAGGACAGCGCCTATACCCGCGGAAGAACGCTTTGCGAAAACTTGAAAGAGGCTATCCCGCGCCAGCTGTTTGAGGTGCCTGTGCAGGCTTCGATAGGTGGAAAGATTATCGCAAGGGAAACGGTTAAAGCCGTAAGAAAGGACGTTTTAGCCAAGTGCTACGGTGGGGACATTACGAGAAAGAAGAAGCTACTTGAAAAGCAGAAAGAGGGCAAAAAGCGTATGCGCCAGATAGGTAGCGTTGAAGTGCCGTCTGAAGTCTTTATGCAGATATTAAAAACCAATAAAGATTAGTTAAAACGCATATATGTGGCACTCTACGGCGTTACGCTCCGCTTTTTTCGGGTCATTTACGTCGTAGTAAACTCCCCGTCAAAAATGCTCGTGCGTCTTGTATTGCACCACATCTCTGCGTTTTTGACGAGAGGGAATTGGAAGGTAAAGTTGTATGGGCTTTTTTCAGGCAGTATACGAAGTAGTTAAAAAGGTGCCTAGGGGCAAAGTTATAACGTACGGAGAGGTTGCACGGGCTTGCGGTAGCCCAAGGGCTTCCCGTCAGGTCGGCTGGGCGTTACACGAAAACCCCGAACCGGGGGTTATCCCCTGCCACAGGGTAGTTTTTAAAGACGGGAGCTTGACAACGGGTTTTGCTTTCGGCGGGGCAGAGGTGCAGAAAGCCCTGCTTGAAAACGAGGGAGTAGAAGTTTCCGCCGACTTTAAGGTAGACTTAAAAAAATACGGATACGGAGGGGAGTAATGGCAGGAATTTACGTACATATACCGTTTTGTAAATCAAAGTGCAGATATTGCGATTTTGCGTCGTTCCCCGATAAATTATGCTTTGCGGAAAGCTATATGGCTTGCCTGTACCGTGAAATGGCGATGCGCAAGGAAGAGCTTAAAGGAATTAAGTTCGATACGCTGTACATAGGCGGAGGCACGCCCTCTGTCGTGGACGAAAATTATATAGCGATGCTCGTCGTTGCGGTTAAAAAGAACTTTAATTTGGCGGAAAACGCCGAAATAACCATAGAAATGAACCCCGGCACGGTGAGCGCAAGCAAGATTGAAACTTACATAAAGTGCGGAATCAACCGCTTTTCAATAGGGCTTCAAACTGCAATTGACAGCCAGCTGAAAGAGATAGGCAGAATACATAACCTTAAGGAATTCGAGCTTTGCACAAAGCTTTTAAAGGGCAGAAATTTCAGCGTGGACGTGATGATAGGACTTAAAGACCAAACGGCTAAGGACGTTGAAAAAACTATTGAAACTGCGGTATATTCGGGGGCTAACCATATTTCTATGTACGCTTTATCACCCGAGGACGGCACGCCGATATATACCGATTACTTAAACGGGGAGCTTCCCGACGGCGACGAGGTTGCCGAAATGTACGATAAGGGCGTTAAGAAGTTAAAAGCCCTCGGTTTTGAAAGATACGAGGTTTCGAACTTTGCTAAAAAGGGCTTTGAAAGCCGTCATAACCTGAATTATTGGCTAAGGGGCGACTATATAGGCTTCGGTGTGTCGGCTTCTTCCTGCATAAACAACGTAAGGTTTACGAACACGTTCGATTTAGACGAGTATTTTAAGTGTATTCTTTCAAATCACCTGCCCGTTATAAACAGCGAAAAGATTGATTTTAACGGGCAGAAAGAGGAAGTAATTATGC
>JAAUYS010000087.1 GCA_014804995.1 Clostridia bacterium | reverse complement strand
GGATAAGCTCCGTTCCCGCAAGCATATTAGACCACTGGTCGTCCCCGCCGAACTGCATATTGCAACCGTATTTCTCGTTCAAGTGCCAGAAGTCGTACGCCTGCATAATCATATAGTTGAATTCGAGGAACGAAAGCCCCTTCTCCATACGCTGTTTATAGCACTCTGCCCTGAGCATTGTGTTGACAGTGAAGCAAGCGCCTACCTCTCTTAAAAGGTCGATATAGTTCAAATCAAGAAGCCAGTCGGCATTGTTTACAATTATCGCCTTGTCTTCGCCGAACTCAATAAACTTCTCCATCTGCTTTTTGAAGCAGTCGCAGTTATGGCGAATAACTTCAGGCGTGAGCATTGAGCGCATATCCGTCCTGCCGGTGGGGTCGCCGATATATCCGGTACCGCCACCCAATAAGACTACAGGCTTATTACCCGCCATTTGAAGCCTTTTCATAAGGCACAGCGCCATAAAATGGCCTACGTGCAAACTATCCGCAGTAGGGTCAAAGCCTATATAAAAACGGGCGTTACCGCCGTTTATAAGCTGTTTTATCTCTTCTTGGTCGGTAACCTGCGCTATAAGTCCGCGCTGGCTTAATTCCTCGTAAATACCCATACTTTTCTCCTTTTGTGTAAATTTTAACATTAAGTTTTCAATTATGCAACTTAAATTAGCTTAACTTAGAAAAAATCGTCCTTCTTTAAATGTTCGCGCGCCTTTTCTATGGCGCGTTTTTCTATCCGTGAAATGTACGAGCGGGAAATTCCAAGTTTTTTGGCAACCTCACGCTGGGGCATAGCGCAACCGTCTTCAAGCCCGTAGCGCATTGACAGAATTGAAAACTCCCTTTCGGAAAGAAATCTTTTTAAAAGTGCGACGAACTTTTCACGCTGAATGCTCTTTTCCACCTGCGCAAAGACGCTGTCTTCTTTCTCTGAAAGAAGGTCGATAAGCGTAAGCTCGTTTCCGTCCTTATCCGTACCGACGGGGTCGGTTAAGGATACGTTGTTTTTATCCTTCTTGCAGGAGCGTAGCAGCATTAAAATCACGTTGCCTATACACCGTGCAGTATAGGTTGCAAGCTGCGTTCCCTTGCCGTCCTGAAAGGTGTTTATTGCCTTAATAAGCCCGATTGAGCCGACGGACAACAGGTCATCGGTTTCAGCCGAGCCGACGTATTTTTTAACTATGTGCGCGACAAGGCGCATATTGTGCCTTATTAAAATTTCTTTTGCCTCTTTATCGCCCGCACGGGCTAGGGCAAGGTATTTTTTTTCGTCTTCGGGGGAAAGCGGTTTGGGGAAAGTCCCTTTATTTTGTACCATACCCGTAAAGAAGAAAATTTTATCGAACAAAACGCTTAATAAGTCGAAAATCATATAAAAGCCTCTAAAAACTTCGGTTTTATAGCATATGATTTTGACAGTTTGTACTATTCGACGCAATTCGATAAATTTTTTAAATGAATAAACCGCCCGCGCTTTTTGCGCGGGCGGTGAAGATAAACTGTGAAATTTGGGGGATTCTTCGGCAAGCCTCAGAATGACATAATTTACCTAAAAACGCAGATATGTGAGCAAGACCGAAGGTAATTTAAGGCACAGAGAAACAAGTTAGACAAGGAAAGCGAGGCTTTGCGACAGGAGCGTACTTGTCGTACGCGACTTAGCAAAACGTAGCCTGACGAAGTATAACGACGTTTATATGCGCCTTAATCAAGTTCGAAGGCGCCGGTGTAGAGCTGATAATACTTACCTTTTTGGGCAATCAGCTGTTCGTGGTCGCCACGCTCTATAATTTCTCCCTGTTCAAGAACCATTATTGCGTGGCTGTTTCTTACGGTTGAAAGCCTGTGAGCTATAACGAACACCGTTCTGCCCTCCATAAGTTTATCCATACCTTGTTCAATAAGCTTTTCCGTTCTGGTATCGATTGACGAAGTTGCCTCGTCAAGAATAAGCACGGGGCATTTTGAAACCATTGCACGGGCTATTGCAAGCAACTGGCGCTGTCCTTGCGAAAGATTTGCGCCGTCGCCCGTTATAACCGTATCGTACTTTTCGGGCAAGTGTTTAATAAACGAGTGCGCATTGGCAAGCTTTGCGCTTTCAATACACTCTTCGTCGGTGGCATCGAGCCTGCCGTAGCGGATATTATCCATTACGGTACCCGTAAACAGGTGCGTATCCTGTAAAACTACGCCAAGGCTTCTTCTTAAATCGTCCTTGTTGATATCTTTGATATCAATTCCGTCGTAGGTGATAGAACCGGACTGAATGTCGTAAAAACGGTTTATAAGGTTGGTTATCGTAGTTTTGCCTGCGCCCGTAGAGCCGACGAAGGCTATCTTTTGACCGGGCTTTGCGTAAAGACTGATATTTTTTAAAATGACCTTTTCGTCGGTGTAGCCGAATATTACGTCCTTAAACTTGATATCGCCCTTGACGGGAATGTATTCAAAAGAACCGTCGGGGTTGGGTTTCTTCCAAGCCCACTTGTCTTTTTCGTTCTCACCGTAGGTGAGGGTTATATCTCCGCCCTCGTCTTCTGGCTGGGTGTCAACCATTTCGAATATGCGTTCTGCGCCCGCAAGCGCCATAACGATTGCGGCCAACTGTTGGGAAACCTGCATAACGGGCATATTGAACTGGCGCGAATACATAAGAAATGCTACAACCATACCAGCGACAACGGCAACCCTGTTAACCTCGTCAGCCTTAATTACGGAACAGTATATTGAGAGCAAACCCGTTTCGCCTACGCAATACATCATTATTACGCCGATTACCGCAACGAGGACGTAAGAAAGATAGCCCAAGTTATTGTTGATAGGTCCTAAGATAAATGCGTAGGAGTTTGCAACCCTGCCCGCATCGTTCAAATCGTCGTTGAGCTTTTTAAAGTCTTCACGCGCCTTTTGCTCGTGACAGAATACTTTTATAACTTTCTGTCCCTCAGTCATTTCTTCAACGTAGCCGTTGAGCTTGCCGAGAGCCTTCTGGTGGGTAATGTAGTACTTCGCCGACCTGCCGGCAACGTGTTTCGTAGCAAAAATTACCGCAACTAGTACCAAAAGCACTACCAAAAGCAAGGTTACGCTGTAAATGACCATAAACACGAATATCGCAACAAGTGTTATGGCGGAGGATATAAGCTGAGGTATCGTCTGCGTAAGAAGCTGGCGCATCGTATCTACGTCGTTGGTGTAAAGGCTCATTAAGTCGCCGTGGGTGTGGGTATCGAAATATTTGAGAGGAAGCCTTTGCATCTTGGCAAACATTTCAATTCTCATTTTCTTCAACGTACCCTGCGCAATGTACATCATTATCAGGTTGTACGAAAACGACGAAATTGCACCGACCAAATATATACAAGCCATTATAATTATATTGGGATATACAACTCCCCACATATCGACTGACTCGCTTAAAAGTTCAGATATAATTTCGGAAACCCTTGACGCCGCCGTTACGTTTGCAACGGAAGCGAGAAGCACGAAGAAAACGACGAAGCAAGTTGCAAGTTTGTTCTTTGAAAACGCGTAAACCATAAGTCTTTTCAACGTTTTCATAGGGGTTTTGGCACGCTTTCCGCCTTGCATACCGCCACGGGGGGCTTGTAACGCTTTATTACTACTCATTTTCTTCACCTCCTTTCATCTGGGATTCGTAAACTTCGCGGTAAATATCGTTTGACTTCAAAAGCTCGTTATGCTTTCCTATGCCGACGATTTTACCCTCGTCCATAACTATAATTTTATCCGCATCCTGAACGGAAGCGATACGCTGCGCTATTATTATCTTAGTAGTTTCGGGCGCGTACTTTCTGAGCGCGTCTCTTATGTGCGCGTCGGTTTTGGTATCGACTGCGGAGGTTGAATCATCGAAGATGATTACATTCGGTTTTTTAAGAAGGGCGCGGGCAATGCAAAGCCTCTGCTTCTGTCCGCCCGAAACGTTTACGCCCCCCTGACCCAAATCGTAGTCGTAACCGCCGGGAAGCGCGTCAATAAATTCTTCCGCACAAGCCTGCCGTGCGGCAAAGCGCAGGTCTTCGTCGGTTGCGGTCTCGTCACCCCATCTGAGGTTTTCCGCTACCGTTCCCGAAAAGAGAACGTTCTTTTGAAGCACCATTGCAACCTTGTTCCTGAGGGTGTTCATATCGTAATTTCTTACGTCCACCCCGCCGACTTTTACGCTACCTGCCGCAACGTCGTAAAGTCTGGGTATAAGTGAAACGAGCGAGGTTTTGCCGGAACCGGTTGCGCCGATTATTCCGACCATTTCTCCCGCTTCTATTTTAAGATTGACGTCCGAAAGCACCTTTTCGTCGGCTTTCTGGGAATAAGCAAATTCAACGTTTTCAAACTCTACTGAGCCGTCCTGCACTTCGTATACGGGGTTTTCGGGCTTGGGTAAAGTCGTTTTTTCGTTCAAAACCTCGCAAATTCTGTCCATACTGCCCTTGGAAAGGAAAATGAAGTTAAGGCACATTGCAACCATCATTACGCCGGAAAGTATCTGGGCGGAGTACTGTATGAGCGTTTGTATCTGTTTGGGTTCAATACCATCGCCCCAACCGCTGAAATTGCCGACAAACATATTAGACCCCAAAGTAAGGATTAATATGTTGACGATAAACATCGTAAGCGTTACACAGGGCATCATTACCGTAAGTATTCTTTCGGCTTTTACCGAGTACTTGTATAATTCACCCGAAGCCTCAGTCATCTTATCTATTTCTTTATCTTCCCTTACGTAAGATTTTACTACCCTTATTGCAGTTAAATCTTCCTGTACGACGGCGTTAAGGCTGTCGTACTTCTTGAACATCGTTCTAAAGTAAGGGATAACCTTAAACATACATAAGCATACTAAAAGCGCAAGCAATACGGCGGCACAGCCGAATATAAGCGCCATCATAGGTTCTATGAAAGAAGTCATAATGATTGACGAAATAAACAGAACGGGTGCGCGCACCAACATTCTTATACTCATTTGATATGCAGTCTGCACGTTTGTAACGTCGGTAGTTATACGGGTTATAAGGCTGGAAGTTGAGTAGTTGTCAATATTCGCAAACGAATAAGTTTGAAGATTATTGTACATATCCTCCCTTAAATTGTGTGCAAAACCGCAACTTGCCTTTGCGCCGAGCTTACCGCCCCATACACCGCATAGCAGGGCAAAAACCGCGCAAACTACCATTAATACGGCACAAATTATCAGCTCGTCTATTTTAATGGGTGTGCCAAACTCTGCCAAGTCCTGCAACTGCCCAACGATAAACGTCATTAAAAAGGGAATTAAAATTTCCATTACAGCCTCTCCCACCATAACTATGGGACAGAGGATAGACGGTACTTTATATTCCCTTACGCTTTTAAGTAAAGTCTTTATCATACACGCTCCTTTTCGTTTTTTGAGATTTCGTCTATAATTTTTATGAGAAGTCTTTCAAAGTCTTTCTGCTCCGCCTCTGTAAGCGCGCGTTGTATTTCGCCGTCGCACTCGTCCATAAGCATCTTGTTTTTAAGGCATAAATCAATTCCCTTATCTGTAAGGGTCAAAAATTTTGCCCTGGCGTCATCTCCGTCAACCTTTCTTAAAAGGTAACCGTCCTTTTCAAGATTTGTAAGCAATGTTGAGACGGACGACGGGCGTAGCCCTACGTGCTTTTCCACGTCCTTTTGCATAACGTTCTGCCCGCGCGCAGTCATTTTGTGAATGAACATAAGCGCATTCATCTGAACGGGCGTTACGCCAAGGTCTAAAAAGAGCTTTGAATTTCTTCTGTACATCTGCCTCTGCAAAAGACAGAGCTTTGCGAATAGTCTTTTATTTTCCAAAAGCGTTCTCTCCATAAAAATTATTTAGAAATCGAACAATTTTCACATCAAATTATATGAAAATACCGGGGGCAATGTCAACTTTTTCACGATAAAATTTTTGTGAAATTTAAGAGTGAAATTATTCAGAAATTTTGCATAAACTTATATTATTACAAAATTATTCAATTATACATAAATAAGTATGCGAAAACACCCTTTTTTTTGTTGATTTTTTATATTATAATATAGTATAATCTAAATCAAACATAAATAATTTTGCGGTTAATAATTTTTTAGAACGACAAACTGCATAAGAGGTGCATAAATTATGAAAAAATTCAAGCTGTTCTTTAAATCGGCGCTGATTGCCGTTTTATCGTTGGCATTCGCTCTCCCGTTAGTGGCGTGCGACGACGGCAATACCCCCGACGACGGCACCGACGGCACCGTTTTAAGCGCAAACGTAATTTACGTTAAGTCTTACGGCGGTGTTGCGCTTACGGGCGTTACCGTTGAGCTTTACAGCGGAACCGAAAAGGTTTTGGAAGCTAAAACTACCGACGACGAAGGTAAGGTCGCTTACGATTTGCCCGACGGCACTTACAGGGCAAGCCTTTCAGACCTTCCCGCAGGGTACTATGAAGGCGGAGAAAACCCCGCACCCAGAACGGTAAAAAGTTCTGACAAAGAAACTACCCTTTACGTTGCTTCCAAGGTTATAACGGAAGGCTATCCTTCAAAACAGTACGTAACCGGCGACGTTATGTACGATTTTGAGCAGACCGTTTACACCTATAACCCCGACAGTAAAGCACAATACGACAGCTATACAGTAAAACTTTCCGAACTGTTGGAAGATAAGAAAGCCGTGGTTTTGAACTTCTGGTACGCAAGTTGCTACTGGTGCAACGAAGAATACCCTGCTATGGCGAACGCTTACTTACAGTATGCTGACGACATTGAAATTCTTGCAATTAACGATTACTACGACGACACTGCGCAAACGGTCGTGGCAAAGGTAATATCAGACGAAGTTCCTTACCTTATGTGCAAGGACAACGCAAGCATAGGCGCTTGGATAGCTAAAAGCGGATATCCCACTTCCGCTATGATTGACCGTTACGGCGTAATAACGGAAATTACCACTACTCAAACGGAAGAAAAATTCTGGACGGATTGGTTTGCAAAGTACACCGCTGACAATTACGTTCCCAACTTCACCGCGGGCAATACCGCTGACGACGATACGGACTACGTTGCAGATAAGCCCGAAGACTTTGGCGTTAAGATGCCTTCAAGCCAGGAGTTGAACAAAAATACGAGCATTAACAATACCGGCAAGACGCTGGTGTTCTCAGAAGATACCACTACCAACTACGACGGTGGCAAATCTGCTTGGCCTTGGGATTTGAGCGCGGACGGAACTGCACTCTACCCCACCAACTCCACCCACGGAAAGACTGCCGGCATTATATACGTAAGCTTAGAGCTTGACGAAAACCAGGTGCTTGCTTTCGATTATAAAGTTTCAAGCCAGTACGGTTACGATAACTTCTACGTTGCCGTAGATGCCCGTAACGGACTCGGTAAACAGACGCTTGTAGACTTCGGCGTAAAGGATTGGCAGACGGGTTACGCTTACGTTGCGCTTGAAAAAGGTACGCACGAGATAGCGTTCGTCTATGCAAGGACTTCAACCACTTCGGCAGAGGAGCTTGCAATAAACGGTATTGAAGATAACGTTTATGTAAGAAATTTAAGACTTATATCCGTAAACGAGTTAAATGCAGAGCTTATAAAGAACGGAGAAACGTTGGAAATTGCTTACCCTGCAATGCGTGAGTACAACTACGACACCTGGATGTACGACTACGTTGACGGCGTATACCTTGCAAGCGACGGTTACTACCACGTAGGCGATAAGAATAACCCCAACGCAAAAGACCCCTATCTGTTTGCGGCTATGTCCCACACTACTCCTTACTTCGGTACGGCAACCTCTACGCTCAGCACTTATTACAGCGAACAGATTAATAAGAGAGGTTCTGTAATACTCAACGGCATTGACTGCACGGCCAGATTCCAGTCTTATATACTCTATTCTACCAACTCGGCTTACACCGGTATGGTTCCCGTAACGGAAGATTTGAAGAAGCTTTTAACCGAGTTCTGCCGTAACGACGGCGTAACCGATAACGACGCGTGGCTTCTCTTATGTCTCTCCTTCAGACAGTACGGCGTACAGAAAGATTTACAAGACCCCGTTAAGGGCTTGGCGTACTTCTCCGCTTTCGGCGACATAAAGATAAACTACACCGAAGCCGATAACAACGTTAATACCGCTACCTTTGATACGGTTGTAATGCCCCGCGGATACGTATACGAATTTACTCCTACGCAGGACGGCGTTTACCGCATCCACGGACTTGACGTTTACGACGATAAGAACGTGAAGTTAGAAACAGACGCTTGGCTCTTCGACGATACGATGAAAGTACACCACGCGCTTGCAACAGAAATTGCTGAGAGCGGTCAGGATAGGTTTGTAAGGTCGGGTGATGAGACTAACTTTGACATCTATCACTACCTCCACGCGAACCGCACTTACTATTTGACGGTTGCGTTCCGCGTAGTTGAAACGTTAGGAAGCATCGATTTCAGGATTGACAGAATAGGCGACTCTTACGACTATTTAGCGCCTGCGACGGCAAACTTCTACGTTGCAAGCGGTAGCGTGCTTACGTTGCCCGTATACGCGGACGTTGAGTATGACGAGGCTTTGGGCTACTACGTTGATAAGGCTTCAAACCGTCCTATCTACGTTGACTTGACTGAGCCTACCTTCCTCTTTGATAAGTACACGATAAGCGAAGTGCTTGACGAGAACATTAACTCATATCAGTTGAACTTTGACCTTACCACTCATACTGTACTTGACCCCGACGACCCCGAAGGCAAAGCGACGATGGAAGTTCCCCTTATTGTAACGATTGACGGTAAAGAGCTTGTGGGCGAAGACTTTACGCAGGTTATGAAAGATTACCTTGCGGAAGTTACCCCCGATTGCGCAAGCTTTGCCGGTACTATTGACGGCAAACCCGTTACTTTGACTATGAACCGCGAATACCTTACGGTAAATTACGACGGTCAAAGCAAGAAGGTTCTGATTAACGCTAACTCAATGAAAATGGAAAGAGGTCAGAACGTATCTGTCGAAATAGGCGACATAACGTTTACTATTAACCTTAAACTTAACGCTGACGAGGATAAAGTTACCGCAGAGGCAACCTACACTTTGCCCGATAGCGAAACAAGCACTACGTTATTATTAGACGAGCATGATTACGTATACGACATTGACAGCTACGGCTTACACGTCGTTGACGAACAGCTTTACAAGATTTTACAGCTTTACAACTACAAGTTTGCAGGTTTTGACGACAGCAACGAGTGGTTGAGAGCTTGCTGGTACTGGGTACACGTTGGCGTATAACTCATAAAAGGCACGTCCCCCGTACGGAAACCGTGCGGGGGATAAATTTATAAAGAGGTATAAAAATGAAAAAGATTTTAAAAAGACTGTCGCTTATATTAGTTGCAATGTGCATAACGCTTACGGGCGTATTTATGACCGCCTGCGACAATACACCCG
>JAAUYS010000086.1 GCA_014804995.1 Clostridia bacterium | reverse complement strand
TGGAAGATAAGTGCGCCGAAATTTTGTCAGGTTTTTTCAAGGAAATGCGCGGTCGTACCAAAGAAAAAAAGCAAAACTAAGGTTAGATAATTTAGTTGACATTACAAGCTTATAATAATAAAATAAAAAGGTACTTAATTTTGGCATAACAGCGCGTTTTCGGGAGGGTAAACTCCCTTAAACGTTCTTATAATAATCACTTCGGAGGAAACCTAATGATTAACCACGGAAACGAAATTAAAATCTTTTCGGGCAATTCCAACAAACCTCTTGCCGAAAAAATTGCGGCAACGCTCAACACGACCCTCGGAGAAATGGAAGTAACGCACTTTTCCGACGGCGAAATTTACGTTCGTTTTAACGAAACTATCCGCGGAATGGACGTATTCCTCGTTCAGTCTACAAGCTACCCCGTAAACACCAATCTTATGGAGCTTCTCATAATGATTGACGCGGCAAAACGCGCAAGTGCCGGCAGAATTACCGCAGTTATTCCTTACTTCGGATATGCCCGTCAGGACAGAAAGGCACGTTCCCGTGAACCCATAACCGCAAAACTCGTTGCAAACCTTTTGACGAGCGCGGGCGCGGACAGGGTTCTTACAATGGATTTGCACTGTGCGCAAATTCAAGGTTTCTTCGATATTCCTTTGGACAACCTCGTAGGCGGACCTACGCTTTATAACTACTTCAAACCCAAGGTTGACGATAACTTCGTGGTCGTATCTCCCGACATCGGCTCGGTTGCCCGTGCAAGAAAGGTTGCCGCCCGTATGGACGCGCAAATGGCAATTATCGACAAGCGTCGTCCCAAGGCTAACGTTATGGAAGTTATGAACATTATCGGCGACGTGAAGGGTAAGAACTGCCTTATGGTCGACGATATGATTGATACGGCAGGAACGATAGTTCAAGGCGCAAAGGCTTTAAAGGAAGCAGGCGCAAAAGAAATTTACGCTTGTTGCTCGCACGGCGTTTTGTCCGGTCCTGCAATCGAAAGGCTTGCATCTTCACCCATAACGGAGCTTGCAATTCTGGACACTATAAATATTCCCGAAGAAAAGATGCTTCCCATCTTCAAAATTATCTCCACTGCGCATCTTTTCGCATCCGCGATAGAGAACGTTTACTTGGATAAGTCAATGTCCAAAATTTACGACTGATAAATAATTGAATTAATTGAGAAAAGCCACTTACAAGTGGCTTTTTTAAAAGGAAAGTATGTACGTTATCGTAGGACTCGGTAACCCCGAGGAAAAGTATTTAAAGACTTTTCACAATATGGGTTATATCGCCGTCGGCGACGTTGCCGATAAACTCGGCGTAAAATTTAAAAAAAAGGAATGTGAGGCGTTTGTCGCTGAAGCCAACGTAAAGGGAGAGAAGGTCATTTTAGCCCGCCCTGTAACGTATATGAACGCAAGCGGAAGGGCGGTCAAGCAACTGCTTGCTAAATATAAGACGGACGAAAGCCACTTAATAATTTTATACGACGATTACGACATTCCAAAGGGCAGTATAAGAATACGCCCCTCCGGCAGTGCGGGAACGCACAACGGAATGCGCTCGGTAATTGCAGAAATAGGAACGCAGAACTTTACGAGAATACGGATAGGCATAAGAGATAAAGAAGTAAATATTCCAATTATAAACTACGTTTTATCTGAAGTAAGAAAGGAAGATTACGACCTGTTTATTTCTGCTTGCGGGCGCGCTTCCGACGCGGTTATCGCTATTTTAAACGGCGCAAGTGTAGAGGACGCAATGACTAAATTCAACGGTTAATTTTGCGATAGACCCCCACATATGCCTTAGTTTCGGCACTTTTTCAGACTTTTAACTATCAAGGATAACCGACTTGATTAAGAATTTTTTCAGTTTTAATAACTTGCAGGGAGAGTACTCCCTGCTTGAACAAGACCTCCGCCTCGGCACGCCGACGGCGGTTTTCGGCTTGTCCGAAGCACATAAATATTTATTGGCTTCCCTCCCGCAGGAGCGTGTTTTGTACGTAACTGCGGACAGTATCTCCGCGCAGAACGCTTTTTCGGCAATTTCCGTATTAAGCGGTAAAAAATGCGCCCTTTTGACCGCAAAAGACGAGGTAATTTTATATAAAGACGCTCTTTCCAAAGACGCACTTTTTAAAAGAATTACCGCCATACACGAGATGTTAACAGGCGCAGAGTGCGTAGTTGCGGAAATAGACGCGTTAATGCAATTATTCCCCGCAAAGGTGGAGGCAATTACCTTTAAAAACGGTCAGGATTACGACTATTCCGCGTTGCCCTTAAAACTCGTAAAAATGGGATACACCCGCGAATATAGCGCAGATACGCGCGGTTGCTTTGCCGTAAGAGGGGATATTTTGGAGATTTACCCCGTTAATTCGGAAAACCCCGTAAGGATTGATTTCTTCGGCGACACGGTTGAAAAAATTCGTCCTTTTGACGCCGTAAGCGGTGAAAGATTGGAGGAAATATCTGAAATTTGCGTAGTTTCGGCTACCGATATTACTATAGGACCCGAAGAAATACCAAAAATCAAGCAACAACTTGACAACGAAGTAAAGAAAATGCCTAACGTAAAGGCATACGAAAGGGCTAAGGCAATTGCAGGTGAAATTGAGGAAAAATTAGCCCAAAGTATTGCTTTTTCCGGCGCTTCGTTTTTAATGCCTATACTCGATTGCCCCCGTAATATATTTGATTTAACGCAAAAAGACACCCTAATTATTCTTGACGAATGCAAAAATATTTCCGACAGGTTGGACGGCGTATATAAAGAGCATACGGAAAGGGTAAACGATTTAAAAAAGGGTGGAGAGGCGTTTTCTTTCTCCCAAAACCAGCTTTTAAGCCCCGACTTTATTACACAGGGCTTTAAAAACTATAAATGCCTTGCCTTGCAAACCTTTACGTCCAGCACGGCTTTCTTCCGCCCGCTTAAAACTTATAATTTCCGCGCAACTCCCGCGCCGTCCTATCTTAACGCTTTACCGCAGTTTGTTACGGACGTAAAGGGCTGGATGGCTAACGGTTACCGCGTTCTTGCGTTTACGGGCAATCTTCAACGGTACGAAAAACTGTCGGAGGTGCTTTCCGACGAATATCTTCCCGTCTACCCCGTACCCGACAGGTTGCAGGCGTTGCACGGCGTTTCAGTAAGTTCCGAGGAGCTTCCCCACGGACTGATTCTGCACGAGAATAAGCTCGTTTTAATAGGAAGTAGCGACCTTTACACCAAGTCGGTAACAAAGCGCATAAGAAAGCGCCGTGGCGATATGTTCGTCGCGCCCGAGATAGGCGATTTCTGCGTTCACGAAAAGCACGGCGTAGGTAAAATTACCGGAACTAAAAAGATTGAAACCACCGACGGCATAAAGGAATATCTTTCAATCGAATATAAGGGCGGGGACGTTCTGTACGTACCCGTAGAGCAGATGGACGTACTTTCTAAGTACGTCGGCGACGCTAATCCCTCGCTTTCCAAAATTGGCGGGGCGGACTTTGAAAGGGTAAAGGAACGTGTCAAACAGTCCATAAAAAAACTTGCATTCGACTTAAAAGAGCTGTATGCAGAGCGTTCTTCCCGCCACGGCTTCCGTTTCCCCGAAAACACCGTTATGATGCAGGAGTTTGAGGACGCCTTTTCATATGAGGAAACTCCCGACCAGCTCACCTCCATAGAAGAAATTAAAGCCGATATGTGTTCGGACAAGGTTATGGACAGACTCCTGTGCGGGGACGTCGGTTACGGCAAAACCGAAGTCGCGCTACGTGCGGTGTACCTTTGCGTACTCGGCGGAAAGCAGGCGGCAATAATGTGTCCCAGCACCGTCCTATCCGAACAGCACTACCAGACCGCACTTGAACGGTTTAAAGAATTCGGCGTAAGTGTAGAGGCGTTAAACAGGTTTAAAACTCCCGCGCAGCAGGCAAAAATTCTTGCAGAGCTTGCCGAAGGCAATATTGACCTTTTAATAGGCACGCACAGGCTGTTGTCGCAGGACGTAAAATTCTATGACTTGGGGCTTCTCGTTTTAGACGAAGAACAGCGGTTCGGCGTAGAACACAAAGAAAAGATTAAAAACGTCAAAAAGAATATAGACTGCCTAACAATGACGGCAACCCCTATACCGCGCACTCTGCATATGTCGCTTGCAGGTATCCGCGATATTTCAACCATAAACACCCCGCCTTTAAAAAGACTGCCGGTGCAGACCTACGTGGTAGAAGAGAGTGAAACGCTTATACGCGACGCCTGCATAAGGGAAATTTCCCGCGGGGGTCAGGCTTTTATACTCTATAACCGCGTTGAAAGTATTTCCTCGTTCGCAGGCAGAATTGCGGAAATTATACCCGAAGCAAAAATTGCTTACGCCCACGGCAGAATGGACAGGGATGCTTTGGAAAACGCAGTGTTCTCTTTCTACCGCGGAGAAAAGAACGTTTTAGTTACCACGACGATAATTGAAAACGGCATAGACTTGCCCAACGCCAACACGATAATTGTAATTGACGCGGACAGACTCGGTATTTCTCAACTGTACCAGTTGAGGGGCAGGGTAGGAAGAGGCTCCCGTCTGGCACAAGCCTACTTTACGTTTAAGCCCTCTAAGGTGCTGACGAGCGAGGCAACGGAACGCCTTAAAGCCATAATGCGCTTTACGGAACTCGGTTCGGGCTTCAAAATTGCTATGCGCGATTTGGAAATCCGCGGTGCGGGCAACGTCCTCGGCGCGGAACAGCACGGGCATATGGACAAGGTCGGCTACGAGCTGTATTCAAAGCTTTTAAAAGAAGAGCTTACAGGCGACAAACAGCTTTCAACCGAACTGGACGTAAAAGCTACGGCGTATATTCCCGAAGCCTACGTTGAAAGCAGTGCGGGCAGGCTGGACTGCTATAAGCAGATTGCGGAAATTCGTTCGGTCGAGGATTATAAACGCGTTTGCCTGTCAATAGAGGATAATTACGGACCTATGCCGGATGAGGTTTTAAATCTTTTAATCATAGCCGTTTTAAAGTCTTTTGCATCCAAATTCAACGTAAAAAAGATTTGCGTAAACAGTACGGAAGGTTCTTTGGAACTGCCGTCGGTCAACTCGCTTAAAGACGAAAGGCTGATAAACGCAATAGATAAGTACGCAGGCAGGGTAAAACTTTCTATGGCTAAAGCACCGCTAATTATATTCAGTCCGCGTCCGTCGCCTGCAAAAACTATGTTGGATATGACCAAATTCCTCAAATTTGCGTTAAGTTTTAACTAAAATTCACAAAAAATGATTTGCTATATCGCCTCAATTGCTATATAATAGTGTTTAGTATTTTATTTGAAGCAAATCTTTCGGAGCAAAAATATGAGAAAGAAAAGAATAATAAGCGGAGTTGTAGCAACTGCTATTGCGGTTTCCGTAACGGCAAGCGGTTGTTCGCTCGTTTCCACTAATCCCGCGGCTGATATGAACCAGTCCATAGCTGTCATCGATATTTCCAAAACTGCGAAGTTCGACAGCTCGCTTGACGCGTACAAAAAAGCGGTAGGCGAAACCTCAATCATAAAGAGGGAGCTTGTGGCATACTTTATAAACGTCGGCTATTCGTACGTTCAAAGCGGTAGCTCTTACGAAGACGTCTTTACTATGCTTTTGGACTCCTTAGTGGACAACGCGGTTATGGTTCAGTATTCCACTATGTACCTTTTGAAGGACAAGGCTGAAAATTCCGCTAACGAGCATTACGACGCTTCCGCGCTTGAAACGTATATGTCGCTGGATAGCGAAGTAAAGAAGTACGAATATCTTCTTGACGGAACTACTGACGGAAAGGGAACCGGCAACGAGGCGAAAATCGCAAAATATTCCCTCTATAAGTCGATAAACTCAGCTATCGACAACTATGAAAGCAACATCCTTGACGAAGACGAGTCAACGAACGGCACTGATTCAAGGGCTGTTCCCGACGGCATCGATACCGAAAAGGAAGACTACTACCCCAAGAAAGCGGGCAGTGAAGACCTTGACTACGGTATTTACACCGGTTACGACGGTTATCATCTCGAAAACAGCGGAACTTACGAAAAGGACAAACTTGAAGGAACGAGGGTAGAAACCCGCATTAAGGCCTACAACAGGTTTATTTCAAGCTTAGCTTCTTCGTCTTACGACCTTGTAGACAAAAAGACCGAAAACCTTCGCGACGTTCTTAGCCTCAGATACATTGAGGACGAGTATATTTCCCAGCTTGAACAGCGCATAATCACCAAGTATTACGACGTTTACGAAGAAGAGCAGGAAAAATTACTTTTGAACGCGGACGGAAATTACGGCTTCGTTGCAGGAGAATACGAGAGCTTCCTTGACAGTCAGAGAGAAGATTACGCAAGCGACAGCTCGTTTACCTCTGCAATGGGCAGTATGTCGGACAGTTCTTTCATTCTCTACGCTCCCGATACCGAAGAGGACGAAAACGGTGAAAAGGGGAGATACGGCTTCGTTTACAATATTCTGCTTCCTTTCAACAATGCGCAGAGCGACGCCTTGAAGGAGTTACAGACCGAAAATCAGGACTCTAAGCTTGACGGCGGATACAAGCCTGAATACTATACCGAAAGGGCAAAACTGCTTAAAGACATTAAAACTACAGACCAGCGTTCGGCTTGGTTCAACGGCGAAACAGATTATTCTTTCAAAGTTACTGGCGACAGCGCTTTAGATTACTACGGCAAAACTGCCGAAACTGACGCTTGGCTGTTCTTTGAAAACAATGTCGCAAACAGCGACAGATACGAAAAGCTTGACAAGTACGCAGGGCTTTACCCCTACAACGGCAAGGTCATTGAAAGAGCGGACGATTATCTCCTCATTCCCAACAGCCTTGACATTGAAGGTATGCTTACCGAGTTTGAGAATTATATCGAACACGTAAGCGGTTGCAGTTTAGAGAAGGGGACCGTTAATTATACCGGCAACTACACTGACGAAACTTTGTACGGCAAAGAAGTAGACGGTAAAAAGAAAATCGATTATTCGAACTTCGTTTACGCTAAGGGCAAGGTTAATTTCGGTAACGCAAGCGAAGCGGTAACCAGGGCAAATCTTCTTATAAGCGAAGAGGGTAAAGAGTCCAAGGAATACAAGGCGCTCAGCGCTGTAAACGAGCTTCAATACGCATACACTACCGACGTAGGCGTGCTTTCAAACTATCTCGGCTACACCGTTGAAGCGGGCGATACGAGCTACATTAAAGAGTTTGAGTACGCTTCTCACGAGGCTATAAAGTCGGGTGCAGGCTCTTACGCGGTTTGCGCGGGCGACTACGGCTGGCACTTAATTTACGTAACCTACACGTTTGACATTGGCGAGCAGTATAGCCCCGTTTGGTCTGACGAAAACGTTAAAACCGAAGGCACTTTTGAAAATCTTTTCTATGAATGGGTAAAGAGCAGAAACCTTTCCGATATTTCATCCACGAGAAGAAAACAAGTTTTAAATACTTACAAATCTGACGATACCGTAACAAAGTACCAAAACAGATACCAGAACTTGCTTGACTTAGACAAATAATTCGGGACTTTAACTTATGGAAATATGGCAGGCGGTTATCCTCGGCTTAGTGCAGGGGCTTACCGAGTTTTTACCCGTATCCTCATCGGGACATATAGCCTTTTTTCAGGGCGTTTTCGGAATAAACGACAGCGATATCGCGTTGTTCTTTTCGATAATTCTACACCTCGGCACACTCGTTGCGGTGTGTGTGATTTTCTGGAAGGACATAATCGCACTGTTCAAAAAGCCGTTTAAAACCTTAGGACTTCTCGTTCTTGCTTCCATTCCTGCGGGAATAATGGGCATAATATTCGAGTTGTGCGACCTGGACGCCGTTTTCCTCGGCGAGTATATGGGCGTATTCCTGTGCGTATTCTTCTTGATAACGGCAATACTGCTGTTTACTACTGAAATGGTTGTAAAGCGCAGGCAAAACGTTTTGCCCTTGTGCATAAAAACCACCTTGCCGATGGGCGTTGCTCAGGCATTTGCGGTACTTCCCGGAATTTCAAGAAGCGGTTCTACAATCTGTGCGGGAACGCTTGCGGGTTGTAAAAGTGAGGAAGTTGCAAAGTTCTCGTTCATAATGAGTATTCCCGTCATTTTGGGCAGTTTCGTTATAGAGCTTGCAATGGGACTAAAAAACGGTGAAATTCAGCAGAACTTTGCGCAGGGCGGTGCCACCCTCGGTTGGAGCGTTGCTCTCGGTTTTATAATTTCCGCTATCGCGGGGCTTTTTGCAATAAAAGTTATGCTTAAAGTCATTAAAAAGGCTAATTACAAGTGGTTCAGTCTTTACCTTGTATTGATGTCAATTACAAGCTTAGTACTGCACTTTACCGTATTTAACGCATAAAAAAGAGGCGGTTTAACCGCCTTTTTTCAATTTACGGAGCTATTATGGAAGAAATTTTAAAGGTAGAAGGGCTTACAAAAACTTTTAAACAGCCCGTCAAACTATTCAAAAAGCAAACGGGACCAAAATTTATCACCGCCGTCAACGATTTGTCTTTTACGGCTTATAAGGGTGAAATTTTCGGTCTTTTAGGTCCTAACGGCGCAGGCAAGACGACTACGTTAAGAATGCTTGCTACGCTTATAAAGCCAGACGGCGGTAACGCCTTTATAGACGGCAAAAGTATTTTGACGGAAGAGAGCGAGGTCCGCAAAAAAATTGGCTTTTTAACGGGCGAGTTGAAGCTGGAAGAAACTTTTACTCCGTCGTATCTCTTCGACTTTTTCAGCGACTTATACGGCGTTGAAAAGAGCGTAAAAGAGGAAAGAAAGGCTCGACTTTTTAAAAAGTTCGGCATAGACGGGTTTGCGGGGCAAAAGCTTGGCAACCTTTCAACC
>JAAUYS010000085.1 GCA_014804995.1 Clostridia bacterium | reverse complement strand
GCGCTAAAATTTTTGAATCTTCATTGTTTATGGATAAGTATTTAACCAAGCTTATCCTCTCGTCAATGGGCGTTAAAACTGCCGGATATGCGCTTATAAAAAGCGTTGAAGAACTTGATACGCCCCATAATATGCCACAGTTTCCGCTAATTGTAAAGCCTGTAACCCTCGGTTCGAGCATAGGCGTGGAAAAGGCGGAAAATATTGAAGAGCTTAAACGCGCTGTAGAAAGCGGGCTTATCTACGATAACGCCGTTTTGGTGGAAAAATATCTTGAAAACAGGCGTGAAATCAACTGTGCGGTGTATTTTGCAGACGGTAAGGTTATAACTTCCGAATGTGAAGAAGCCTTAACTAAGGGCGATATTTTAAGCTATGAGGACAAATATCAGGGTGGGGGTAAAAGCGTGCTTCCCGCCGATATACCCCCGAATATATCGCAGTTAATAAAGGAAATCACTAAAAAAGTGTACTTAAACCTCGGTATGCGGGGCATCGTTCGCTTTGACTTTATACTGTGCGGAGAGGAGGTTTATTTAAGCGAAATAAACACCGTACCAGGGTCGCTTTCGTATTATCTTTTGTCAAACGGTTTTAAGAATTTTATAAACGTTTTAAACGGCGTCATAGAGCAAGCAATTTGCGATGATAAAGTTTTAAAGAGTAAAAAGCTTCTGCACACGGGTATACTTGAGAATATCCCCTCTAACAACTTAAAGCTCGGCGCAAAATAAAATTAGCCCCCGACGGCTTCCGTCGGGGGCTTTTTCTAAATTATTCTGTCGGCTCTTGTTGTGTAGGTTCTTGATTGGGTTCTTCTTGCGTATCGGTTAAATTTTTCTTTTCCAAAACCTCGTTTTTAAAGTCGGGTAAAAGGTGGCTGTTTTTCAACTGCTTTTTAAACGTTGTGGCGTAACAGATAACCATAGCAATCGCAACGCCTATTATTTCCTGTATTATGTTGCGGGGAATTCTCACTGCCGCGTATTCCAAGCCGTATTTGCTACCGTTTGCCAGCACTAACGGGGCCACTGCCCAGTAGAACACAAAATACCCTAAAATTATTATAATTGCGCCTACTGCGGAAGAAATTCCCGCCCAAAGTGCTTCGTACTTCTTTATTCTTACAAATACGTAATGAATTAAAAGCGATACCGCGGAAGCCTGTAACCCGTGAATTATTAGTGAAACCAGCATCGTTTCGGCTTTTCCCAACCATAAATCGTATAAAAGCGTTCCGATACCGCCAACTATGAATGAAGCTATGGGGTCAAGCAGATATGCCGCCAAGAAAATTACGCAATCACACCAGTAAATGCCCCCGACCAGGGGTGGAATTGTGATTGGCGGTATAGCGCAAGTAGCGATTACAAGCGCCGTTAAAATGGCTGTATAGGTTATCCATTTGGTGGTAAAAAACGCCTTTTTGTTCTTTACGGTTTTCATAATTTTGTCCTTTTTATTAATATCGTTGACTATTATATTACATTAGTGGTATTATTTTAATAACCAATTTAAATTATTTTTATAATACCAGAAAGATATGTACAAATACGACTTAACGGGTAAAAACAAATATTATAAGCTGTACGCCTGCATACGGGACGACATTTTAAGCGGAAAGATTAAGGCGGGGGAAAGACTTCCTTCCAAGCGCACCTTTGCAAGCGAGCTTGGCGTCAGCGTAGTAACTGTTGAACTTGCATTGGATCAGCTCTTGGCAGAGGGCTACGTTACATCTAAGGAGAGAAGCGGTATCTACGCCGAACGCGTAGGAGAGGGGCTTTTCGGCGGTGAGAAAATACAGACAAAAGCGCCTTTAATTACGCAAGAAAAGAAGTGGCGCGTGGACCTCGTAAAAGGCAATACACCCCCTAATATGTTTCCGTTTTCAGTATGGGCAAGGCTAATCCGCACGGTACTTTCGGACTGCGGAGAGCATCTTTTGGAACGCGTTCCTTGCGACGGGGATTATGAACTTAAACGCGCTATATCCGCATACCTTTACCGCTCACGCGGGATAGACGCGGACCCGCGTTATATTATAATCGGCGCGGGTGCGGAGCATCTTTACGGGGTGTTGGTGCAGTTAATCGGCAGGGATAAGCTGTACGCAGTGGAAAACCCCGGGTACGGCAAAATTTCTTCAACCTACGCCCTAAACGGCGCAAGCTGGACCCCAGTGCCGGTAGGTGAGCGCGGTATGGATTTGGACGAGCTTGAAAAGAGTGGGGCGGACGTCGCTCACGTTTCGCCATCTCACCAGTTCCCTACGGGAGAGGTAATGCCCGTATCTGCGCGCTCCCGCCTAATAGAGTGGGCTAAGGAGAAAAACGGCTACGTCATAGAGGACGATTATGACAGTGAGTTCCGCTTGACAGGCAAACCGCTTCAATGTACTTACGGGCTTTGTCCCGACAGGGTGGTATATATGAACACCTTCTCCAAAAGTCTTGCGCCGTCTATGCGTATGGGGTATATGGTTCTTCCGCCAGCTCTTTACGAAAAGTTTTTAAAATTCTACTCGTCAAGCGCAAGTATAGTTCCCCTATTCGAGCAGAAAGCCCTTGCTTCAATGCTTGACGGCGGTTATTTTGAAAGGCACCTGTCCCGCCTAAGAAACTATTACAGGGGAATTAGAAAGCTTTTACTGGAACGGCTTAACGATGCCCATTGCGGTTGCGTCGTAAACGATACGGGTAGCGGACTGCATATGACGGTAAAGTTGCCTAAGGCGAAAAGCGACGAGGAAATTAAAAGAATTGCAGAAGGTAGGGGCATAAGACTTAAATGCCTTTCGGACTATCTTCTGGCGCCGTTGCAGGGCGTAGACAAATGCGCCGTTATAAATTATTCGGGCTTAACAGAAGAAAATTTGCAATAAAAAAATGCCGAGGCTTAGCCTCGGCTTTAATTTTAAAATTTATCTTGCGCAGTTGAGAGCAACGTAACTCAAAGGTGAAACGCCGTAATTTTCCGTTTTCTCTTCAAGCTCGTTAAGGTTTTCATAAATATACATAATATACACCTCCTTGTGCTTAAAAAAATATATCTGAATTTTAATTAAATTTATCTTGCGCAGTTTAAGACTTCGTACGAAAGGGGGGATATGCCCTCTCTTGCGTCAAGCTCGTTTAAGAAATCGTAAATCATTTTTATTACCTCCCGAACCTTGATTGCACCTGCAGTATAGCACTCCACTTTTTGTTCGTCAATAACATTTAAAAATTTTTTTAAAATTTAAATTTTGTTAGTTTATAACACTATTTTATGTTAATAACGATAAAATATGTTAACTTAACATAAAATGTAATTTTACAAATGTAAAAATATTACAAAATTAACAAAATATTTTGTCTATTAACATCGAAAGTCAAAAAATTGTTAATAGTTAAAAACAAGTGGCAGAATTTCAATTTTTACTAAAATTTTGCAATAAAAAGAACCGACGGAAATTCTTGCAAAATCCGTCGGTTCTTCAAAATAAGGGGGGATATTTATTTTGAAATAAGTTTTAAATAGGTGTCGGGGTCTTGCATTTTATTATTTTTATACACTTCAAAATGCAAGTGGTCGCCCTCTTTATTCTCAGAGCCGGTGGCGGTTGCAACCTTAGCTATCAAGTCTCCGCGGTTGACGGTGTCGCCGGCTTTAAGGTTTTCGGCGGGGTCAACATACTTATACACCGTTTTTACGCCATCGGCGTGCTCAATCTCTATATATCCGCCGTAGCGCCTGTCGTTGGTGTATACGCCCGTAACGGTTCCGTCAACGGTTGCGTAAACTTCCGTTCCCGCAGGTGCGGAGAAGTCCATACCCTTATGAAGGCAGAATCTGAGTAGCGTGTTGTCGCCCCAGAACACGTACGCCTGAGATACGGTTACCGACTTTAAGGGGGTGATGAACTCGTACTTAGAGTTCGTATCTACAACGTTTCCGTCGTCGGGTTTCTTGTCGTCGTCGGGATTTTTATCATCGGGGGTGTTCTGACCCGCATCAATGGTAATATCGCCCGAGTTGTTTCTCGTCCCGAACACTATTCCAACGGTGATAGAGGCGATTACCAAAAGGCAAACCGCCAAAATCAGGTAATACATTAAAATTCTCTTTTTCGTAGGTTTGGTTTTTTGCTTGTTTTTCATAGTTTTTTAACTCCTTTTTTTTACTTTTTGACAGCATTTACGCCTTTTATTCAGTATCCGCCGAAAATTATCGGCGAAGCCACTCTTGCCGTATTGCCCCGCACACAGACGTGCAGGTTTATGTCCTTGCCGTAAAGATTAACGGAATAGGGCAGGTCAGCCGTACAGTAGTAGTTGACGCTGTCGGAAAGTTCTTCCGTAAAGACGATTTTTCCGCCGACTTTATTTAAAAAACTTTCCAAATCGAATTCGTCGTAGTCGGTACTTTCACCGCAAACGTTAGCAAGGCAGGTTTTTTCAAGTCCGGCTAATCTGTTTACGGTTACGACCTTACAGTCCTTTGAACTCGTTCCGCAATAAAAGGTGTAACTATTTCCGTTTTCAAAACACAGCTTTTGCGGGAAGAACGCAATTGCCGATATAACGAATACAGCTGATATCGTTAAAATTGCAAGCTTTGCAAAACGCATAGTCAAACCCCCTCTTTACAGCAAGGTTATTGCCTTAAATTACAAAATTAAACGCAAATGTTAAAAAATTTTTTAAGGAATAAAAAAACCGACGGTAGCGCTTCTTGCGCCCGTCGGTTGGGTTAAAGTATTCATTTTTTATCTTTTTTGTCGCGTTTGTCCTTTCTGCGCCTCTTTCTGAAGTGGAATAATTTACTGAAGGGATTGCCCTTGACTATGAATATTGCAATAACCGCAGTAAGAACTGCCGTTGCCAGTATTACCAGCCAAAACCATCCGGTTTCAAGAAAGCTTACCCCGTTTTCGCCGGGGACGGGCATATTCATACCCCAGAAGCCCGCTATCATAGTGGGTACGGCGAGAAGAATTGTTATTATGGTAAGTTTGCGCATAGAGTCGTTAGAGTTGTTTGAAATGACCGACCCGTATGCGTCCATAGTAACGCTTAAAATGTTCTTGTATATATTACAGGTTTCAATTGCCTGTTTGTTTTCAATGCTGACGTCTTCGTAAAGGTCCTGATAATCCTCGTGCGCGCTTACTGCTTCCACCTTTGAAAGTTTTGCGTGAACCCTTTCGTTCGCGGAAAGAGAAGTGGAGAAGTAAACGAGGGAGTTTTGTAAGTCGAGAAGCTGGATAATTTCGGTATTCTTCATCGTTCTGCCAACTTCGTTTTGAATGCGGTGGTTCTTTCTGTCAATCTGCTTAAGGCAGTAGAGGAACCTTTTTGCATTGTTTAACATAAAAGTTAAGGCAAAATGAACGGGTTTGTCGCAAAAAACGCGCTCTCTTCCCGTGATGAAGTCCTTTAAAACGGTGTTGCCCTTTAAGCTTACCGTAATTACACAACGCGAATTATATATAATAGAAAGGGGCAGGGTGGTGTAGCTGTCGCCGTTTGCGCCTTCCTCCAAAATAGGGCAGTCCAAGACGAACATACTGCAACCCTCGTCAAACTCGGAACGCGCGCGTTCCTGTTCGTCCAGGGCGGCTTTAATCATATCTTCGGGTACGCCCGCAACGGTTGCCACTGCCTGGCACTCCTCGTCAGTCGGGTCGACCATATCCACCCAGCACTTGTCCACAAATGTTTCAGACCTTACCGTCTTTCCGTCGCTACTGGAGAAAAAATACTTAACCATAAGTCCTCCTTAAAAATTCGTCAAAAAAAATGCACGAAACAATTCCGTGCATAACGAATAGTCGCTGTATACGGAATTAGCTCTGTTATAAAGTTAAATTACAACTGTCAGGTACGTCCATAATAGCTCCAAAAGGATATCCGCACAATTTTATTATGCGCATAACCTATTATATATCATTATATTTCAAATTGCAAGTTAAAGTTAAAATTAAATTTCTAACGATTTTTGCAAATAACCCCCGCCCTGAGATATGGGCGGGGGGGGGTATGCATAATTTTATAAGCGTTAAATTAATATCTTTCCTTGCAGGAATGAGTTAAAAAGCCCTTCAACGTCCGTTCCGCCCTTAATAAAGCAGGCGCACAAATCGTCCGCAGTGGCAATTTTTAAAAGATTGTCTTCGTAATACTTTTTAAGTCCGGAGAAAAACTTTTCGTCGCCGACGGAGTTTCTTAAAGTTTCAAAAAGAATAAGTCCCTTGTTATAAGTTACGTTGTTGTATTCCAGTTCGCTCGTATACTCGCTTAAATGTCTGTGCATACGGGTGTCCGCTTCGTCGTTAAGCTGGCTGAAAACTGTAAAGAAGGCCCTATAATAACTCGTCGCGGAATTTATAATGCCCTTTCTCGTAAATCCGTAGTTCGGGTGGTTTTCAAAGAAGAGCAGGGTGGAGTATTCCGTAAGTCCCTCGTCTTGCCAAGGGTCGTTCAGCTGGTCGCTTCCTACCATAGCATACCACCACTGGTGGGCGTTTTCGTGTACTATCGTGTAAGCTGTGTTGTCCCTGTCAAGCCCTTCGGCAATCATAGTAAGCGCTGGGTACTCCATACCGCCGTAGCAAAAGCCCGTTTGCACTACCGAAAGAGTGGGGTATACGTATTTGCCGAAGGTATCGGAAAAGTACTTTAAACTTTCCGTTGCAACGTTAAGCGAGTTCTGTGCGTTTGCGTCGGAGGTGTAGTAATAGCTTACTTCAACGCCGTCAACCGTTTGGGAAAGAACTTCAAATTTATCGGAAAGCACCATAGCAAAGTCGCGGGCGTCCTCCAAAACGTAAGAAGACTTTTTTCTTCCGTTTGCAAAGCTTTCGCCCGTAAGCTTTCCGCTGCTTGCAATAACGTAGTTTTCCGGTACGTCAACGGTTACGCTGTAATCCGCGCATTCAGAGATAAAGGGGTCTCCGCAGGTATAGTAGTTGGCTTCTATAAATCCTTCGGTCGAATACGCGCACAAAACGGGATAAAAATTACCTAAGTTTATGCAGTTTTCGCTAACCCCCGTGCGGTGGTTTATTTTGGCTAAATTTAAGGTATAAGTTATCTTCAAAACTGCGGTATCTTCGGGATATATGGGGGTCAACAGGTTGACAACCAGTATATTTTCGTCCTCACCGGCAACGTTCCAGCCCGCGCAGTTTTCAACGTTTTCTATACTCATTGCGCCGTAGCTTTCACCTGCGTAGTATGCGCGGTTCTTGTATGCGTCGGAAACGGGCTTATATGCAGCGTCTTCACGGAAGGCGTTTCCGTACAGGTTAAACTTTAAATCTGAAAGCTCGTTTTCCGTATGGTTGTAAAAGGTAAAGTCAACCGTTCCGGAAAGGGTAGACGTTTCTTCGTCATAGATGCAAAACATTTCGTAACGGTCGCATTTTCTGTCTTTTCCGTCGCAGGCGGACAGGCTCACACATAGCGAAAGCGCGCATACAATGAGTAGAATGGAGATTAATTTTTTCAACGTATCACCTCTTAAAGGGGCGCAAATTGCGCTTTTTTCATATAATATGCGTGCGTTTGTCCGATTAAAACTTTTTTAACACATTTTGCTACGGCGTAATAAAATGTACAATATGGTATTTTGCGTTGTAACTGACGGCACTGTGGCAAGTACGGATAGCTTGCCCTACTGTGATTTAGCCGTTTTCGGCTTTTCAGGCTTGGGAGAAGTGGACTACGAAAAGGAATTAAAGGGTGAAACCGAAAAGTTTGAAGAGTCCGCACGCCTTTCAAAAGAAAACGGTTGCGGGCTTGTTTGCGGTTGCAAGACGGTAAGCCGCGGACTAATAAGAAAGTCCGTCGCCGTATCGGACAGGGGCAAGCTTTTAGGTATTTCGGATATGCTTCACGTTATAGATTGCGAGGACTTTAAAAGCGGTTCTTCCCTCGGTTTTTACCGCGTAAACGGTTGCAAGGTAGGGCTGTGTATTGAGAACGATTTGCTCTTCCCCGATACTGTTAAAAGTCTTGCAATGTGCGGGTGTAACGTCATAGTTGCAGTGCTTGAAGAAATACGCGACAACGTGCCGGCGCTCCTTATCAGGGCGTACTCTTATTTGTATGGAATACCAATAGTTATGTGTGCGGGTAAAACGGCTTATTTCGCTGATATATCGGGGGCAATTGCAACTTCTACGCAAAAAATAACGCTTTTTGAGGTAAGTCCCAAGAACCAGTATCACCTTGTAACGACGCGGGTTAAGGGAATTTCTTCCGAAACGAAATCAGATTATTAGTCTTAAACTGTTGACAGTTTTTACGGGGCGCGTATAATTAAATTATGACTGAAAAAGAAAAGATGCTTCAAGGCAAAATTTACGACCCGTCGGACAAAGAGCTGTTAACGCTTAGAACGCGCGCCCACACGCTTTGCGCTGACTACAACTGCGTTAAAGAAACCAAGGCAAAAAAACGCAATAAAATTTTAAAGGAGCTTCTGCCTGATATGGCGGAGGGCGGTTATCTGCAAGGCCCCGTTTACTTCGACTACGGCGCGTTTACAAAAATAGGCAAAAACTTTTACGCCAACTTTAATTTGACCGTTCTTGACGTTTGCCCCGTAAAAATAGGCGACAACGTTTTTATGGGACCAAACGTTTCCATTCTTACCCCTAAGCACCCTTTAAGGTTTGAGGACAGAAATATCTATACCAGCGAAAAGGGCGTTGCAACCGACAGAGAGTACGGCGCCCCTATAGAAATAGGCGATAATTGCTGGATTGCGGGCAACGTAACCGTGCTTGCGGGCGCAAAAATAGGTAGCGGTTGCGTAATCGGCGCGGGGTCTGTAGTTGCGGGGAGTATCCCGGACGGTTCGCTTGCATACGGCAATCCCTGTAAAGTTGTCAGAAAGATAACCGAAGCCGACGCAATAGAGCTAAAAAAAGAGCTTTTTTAATAACCTGACGGTGCGTTAAAGAAATTTTACGCACCTTTTAATTTAGCTTGAAATTTTAAAATATAGTTGCTATAATTAAATTATAAAATAATTTATTTTCCTAAAAAGCATCTGAAAATAATTAACGGCGCAAGCAAAAACGACGCTTTTTGCTTAGCGCACCCAATTTGTCGCGAAGCGAGCTGACCGAGGTGAATTTGCGCAATTATATGTTGGTGTGCGCTTAAAATTGCGCAAAGAGGGCGAGTAGCCCTAAAATTCACGAAAAGTTTTCTGCGCAGAATAGCAGATAACTTTTGTGAGGAGGTTTCTTTTATGTACAGTATGACGGGTTATGGCAGAGGCGAATATAAGAGCGGTGGGCTTGAACTTACCGTAGAAATAAAAACGGTCAACAACCGTTATCTTGACGTTTCGGTAAAATCTCCAAGAATTTTCACCGCGCACGAGGAAACGGTTCGCTCAATAGTCCGCGAATATCTTACCCGCGGACACGCCGATATATATATTTCTTACTCGGACAAGCGTGAAAGGCAAAAAAACCTGTATTTGGATGAAGAAACGGCTAAATCATACGTTTTGGCTGGTAAAAGACTTAAAGAACTCTTTCCCGATATTATCGACGACACCAGCGTATCGAACGTTCTTCGCTATCCCGAGGTTTTAAAAGCCGAGGACTGCGCCGTTGCCGACGACGAAATTTTAACGGCTTTAAAGACCGCGCTTAAAATTGCGCTTGAAAATTTGAACGCAATGCGTGAAACCGAGGGTAAAAAGCTTGAAAAAGATATGCTCTCCCGTATGAAAACTATTAATAGCCTTGTCGGAGATGTGGAAAAACGCGCACCTTTGGTTGCCGAAAACTACAGGCAAAAGCTTACGCAAAAGATGGCTAAACTTTTAGAGGGTGTAGAAATTGACGAGGGCAGGCTTCTTACGGAAACTGCGGTCTTTGCGGATAAGAGCAATATCGATGAGGAGCTGACCCGTCTTCACTCGCATATTTCACAGTTCAAGGAAATCTGCCTTGAAAAACTTGTGGGCAGAAAGCTCGATTTCCTCGTTCAGGAATTTAACAGGGAAACAAACACGATATGTTCCAAGTCTAATGACTTGGAAATTACCCGCTTGGGGCTTGCCTTAAAGAACGAGATTGAAAAGGTAAGGGAGCAGGTTCAAAATGTCGAATAACCTTTTAATCGTGCTTTCGGGTCCGTCGGGCGTGGGTAAAGGCACGGTAGTTAGCAGACTTTTGCAAAAGGGGAATTACGCTTTAAGCGTATCCTGCACCACGCGCGCAAGGCGCGAGGGCGAAGTGGACGGAAAGTCGTACTTCTTCATTACGAAAGAAGAATTTTTAAGGACGATTGAAGAGGGCGGGTTTTTAGAATATTCAAACCACTTTGAAAATTACTACGGTACGCCTAAAAAATTCGTTGAAAAGAAGTTGCAAAACTACGACGTCATTTTGGAGATTGAAGTTGACGGCGCGTTGCAGGTAAAAAAATCCCATCCGGAGGCTATACTTATAATGCTCGTCCCGCCTAGCGTGGAAGAGCTTAAACGCCGACTTTTGGGGCGCGGAACGGAAAGCGAAGAGAAAATTAACGCAAGAATTGCAAGAATGGAGTACGAGCTTTCCCAAAAAGACAAATACGATTATACTCTCGTCAACGACGATTTGGACGAATGCGTCGCACGGCTTGAAGATATAATAAAACGTAAAAAATTAACGCATTAAGGAGTGTAAAATTATGATTAATCAACCCCCTGTAGATTTACTCATAGAACAGCTTGGCACGGACGGTCAGCCCGTATCTCGGTATTGCCTTTGCGTAGTTGCGTCAAAGCGCGCAAGACAAATTATCGAACAGACTGCAGGTATGAACGCCAACAGTAAAGAAATTATTAAAGAACTTGCCGTTGCCAGCCGTGAAATCGCCAGCGGTAAAATCAAGTGCGTAAAGGACTAATTTTTTAGTGTACGCACAGGTCATCGTTGACATAGCCCACAGTCAGGTGGACAGAATATTCGAATACTCCTGCCCGCCCGATTTACAGGTGGGCAGTCGGGTTAAAGTGCCTTTCGGCGGAAGAGTTGTTGACGGCTTCGTTTTGGGCGTAAGCGAAAATTCCTCTTTCCCGCCGGAAAAGATTAAACCCGTAAAAGAAGTGTTTGACGAATTGCCGGCGCTCGTTCCCGAATGTTTTTCGCTGATGGAGCGCCTTTCTTCGCGCTATAAAGTTCCTAAGGCTTCGGCTTTAAGGCTTTTTTTACCTACAGAAATGCGCCTAGGAAAAGTGCGTGAAGTCTACAAAAAATACGCAAAAGTAAAGGATATTACGGCACCAATTAAAAAAAGCGCAACAAAACAGCAGGAATGTTTGGCGTTTTTAAAAGATAAGACTGAGTACGATTTTACCGCTTTATGCAATAAATTCGGGCGCGGTGCAGTTAATTCCCTTGTAAAATACGGCGCAATAGAGGTTGAAAACCGTAAAATAAACCGCAACCCTTTAGACGGTGAAGAAAGGCAAGAAAGCGCCAAAACTTTAACATATATGCAGGGCAATGCCATAAAAAGCATTGAAAATTCCGACAAATGCGTGCATTTAATACACGGCGTTACCGGTAGCGGAAAGACGGAAATTTACTTGAACGTTATCGCCCGTGAAATAGCGCGCGGTAAGACTGCTATCTTTTTAGTGCCTGAAATTTCTTTAACCCCGCAAATGCTTTCACAACTGCGCGCGCGCTTTAAGGGGGAGGTTGCAATATTCCACAGCGGGCTTTCCGCAGGGGAAAAGTTTGACGAGTGGTGGCGTTTGCGCTCTGGCGAGGCAAGAATAGCCATAGGCGCAAGAAGCGCGATTTTTGCTCCACTTGAAAATATCGGCGCAATAATTATAGACGAGGAACACGATACGTCGTATTTGTCGGAATCCGCGCCGAGGTACTCCACCGTAGAGGTTGCAAAAATGCGTGCGGAGTACAACGGTTGCAAGCTTATTTTAGGTAGCGCGACCCCCTCCGTGGAAAGCTACGTTGAGGCGAGCGAGGGCAGGTATAACCTAATAACCCTAACGGAGCGCATAAACAAGAAACCTATGCCGGAGATAATAATCGCCGATATGCGCAAAGAGGTAAAAAGAGGAAACGCTTCTGCGTTTTCTTCTGCGCTTAGGGATGAGCTTTCTTCCACGCTCAAAAGCGGAAACCAAGCGATAATTTTTTTAAACCGCAGGGGTTATTCACAAAAAATAATTTGCAGGGACTGCGGTTACGTTGCCAAATGTGAAAACTGCGACGTAACGCTTACCTATCACAGTGAAGAAAACTGTTTAAAGTGCCACTACTGTGGCGCCAAGTACAGAATGCTTTCCGCCTGCCCCGAGTGTGGCGGTACGCACGTCAGATACAGCGGAACGGGTACGCAACGCGTCGTCGCAGATTTAAACGAGCTATTCCCCGACGCTAAAATTTTAAGAATGGACAATGACACCGTTTCAGGTAAGGACGGGCATTACAGAATTCTTAAAAAGTTTGCAAGTAAAGAGGCGGACATCTTAGTAGGCACCCAAATGATTGCAAAGGGACACGATTTTCCGTCTGTAACCCTCGTCGGAATTTTAGACGCGGATATGAGCTTGCAGTTTTCAGATTACAGAAGCGGAGAGCGCACCTTCCAGCTTATAACGCAGGTTTCGGGCAGAAGCGGAAGGGCGGACGACAAGGGCAAAGTGGTGCTTCAAACCTATTGTCCGGATAACTACATACTCCGCTACGCGGTAAATTACGATTATTCGGGCTTTTTTAATAACGAAATTGAGGTGAGAAAGGCTACCTCATTCCCCCCGTATTCGCTTATATGCCGTGTAATGGTTACGGGCGCGGACGATAAAAAGGCGCTTGAAGCTTTAAAAG
>JAAUYS010000084.1 GCA_014804995.1 Clostridia bacterium | reverse complement strand
GTTAAATTTTGGTGTAAAATGATAATATTAGGAGGTCTAACCGAAAAAATGGACGTTATACAAAGGCTTAACTCTCTCAGATTAGAGCGCAATATGAGCGTGTACAGGCTTTCAGAACTATCCGGAGTTAACCAAAGTACCCTTGCAAACACGTTTTCACGCGGTACAGTGCCATCTATACGCAATTTAGAGGCCATATGTGAGGCCCTAGGCTGTACTTTAGCGCAGTTTTTTACTATGGATGAGAGCTATATGGAGCTTACTCCGCAGGAAAGACTTCTTATTACAAATTACAGAAAACTGCCAGAAACCATTAAATTTTCAGTTACGACGATAGTAAATACCGTACCCAGCATACAAAATTAAGCGTTTATTTTTAGCGTAGACCCCGTAATATACTACAATATTTAACTATATTCCCCGTACCGTTCGATTTTGATATAAAATACTACAAATTTTAACTATATTTTTTATGTTGCGGGTTTTAGTAAAGCGCAAGTTGCCGAATTTTTAAGGTTTTTTGCAATTGCCCCCATAATATGCCCCAAATAACGAAAAACGGAGCGCTTTTTTTAAAGCGCACTCCGCCCCGAACCATTTTATTTACGCCCCTGCGAAGCCGCAGGGGCGTAAGTTTTTTTACCGCTTTATCGGGGGGATTCTTCACTACGTTCAGAATGACAAAGGGGGTCGCTCAGAATGACACCGGTAAGGGGAAGCCTCTTCCTGTCATTCTGAGTGTAACGAAGAATCTCGTGTTTTTTACCGCATTTTACTTGCCACGAGCAACCACGGGGGGATTCCTTCGCGCTCCGCGCTCAGAATGACACTCAGATAAAAATTTATTAAAAATATTCCGTTTTTTTATTTACTAATTATATAATATGTTGTATAATTGATTTGTTATGAGCTTCGGCAAAACTACTGCTAAAAAGATAGCCGTTCTTGCGGTTCTTACGGGACTTAGCTTGGTGGCTTTCATAATAGAAAGCCTTTTCCCCCCGCTGATTATTCCGGGTGCGAAAATGGGCATTGCAAACGTGTTTTCCTTTACGGCGCTTATAATGTACTCCCCCTTAGAGGCGTTTTTGATAGTCGCTATAAGGACTGTTTTAGGCGCGGTGTATGCGGGCAACTTCTCCGCAGTTTTATACAGCTTTACGGGCGGAGTGGTTTCTATGGCGGTGTCATCCCTTTTAATGTACCTGGCGTACCCTAAAATTTCGGTACTTGCCGTGTCGGTTGCCGGGGCGGTGGCACACAATATTACGCAGAACGTCGTATTCGTGTTTTTATCGGGTTCGACGCTTATGTTCGGGTATATGCCCTATTTAATTCTTTTGGGAATACTTTCCGGCGCGATAGTCGGCGGGGTTATAATGCTTATATTCCGCGGAGTGCCTAAGAGCGTATTCGAGAAAGTAATCTTTAAAAGAGAGAAAGAAAAAGTTAAAACATAAATTAAAATTCTAACCGAATTTAAGGAGGTATAAATTGAAAGCAGTAAAAGGAAAGTACTACTTCGGCGGTATTCACCCTAAGGGCTGTAAAGAGCTTGCAAGCTCCTCCCCCCTTGAGGTTTTGCCTTTACCCGAAACGGTAGCGATTTCCACCTCTCAATCGCTCGGCAAACCTGCCGTACCCTGCGTGCAGGCAGGACAAGCGGTTAAAGAGGGCGAAGTTATTGCCAAGGCGGACGGGGTTATTTCTTCCGACGTCTTTGCAAGCGTTGCGGGAACGGTAACCCAGATTAAGGAAGAGGTCGGCGCAAGCGGTGCGAAAGAGACGTTTATTCTTATTCAGACAAACGCGCAAGAAAGCGTTGCGGAGAAGGCGTTCCGCTTCCCCCCTTTAAAAGACGCTTCGGCGGAAGACGTCAGGGGGCGCATTAAGGACTGCGGTATCGTAGGCTTGGGCGGTGCAGGCTTCCCCACGGCGGTAAAGGTTTCACCTAAGACGCCCGTTGATACGCTTATCGTAAACGGCGCGGAGTGCGAACCCTACTTAACCTGCGACGACAGGCTTATGGTTGAAAAGACCGACGAGATTGCCCGCGGTGCAAGATACGTTGCAAAAGCTTTGGGCGTTCAGAACATCGTCATCGGCATAGAAGCCAACAAGCCCGACGCCATTAAAGCCTTTGAGCCTTACGAAGACATTAAGGTTGTTATTTTAAGAAAGCAGTACCCTATGGGCGGTGAAAAACAGCTTATTTACGTTACCACGGGGCGCAAGGTCGGTTTGGGTAAGCTCCCTGCGGACTGTGGCGTCGTAGTGCAGAACGTTGCAACCTGCTACGCCGTATGCGAAGCCGTTGAGCTTGGTAAACCCCTTTACGAAAGAGTTTTAACCGTATCGGGTAAAGCCGTTAAGAACCCTAAGAACCTTTGGGTAAGGGTCGGAACCTCTGTTAAAGATATTATCGCTTACTGCAACGGCGAGGAAAACGAGGAAACGGTTAAGCCCAGAAAGATTATTCAGGGCGGACCTATGACGGGCGTGGCGCTGGCTTCTTACGACAACTACACGCATAAGACGACGTCGGGAATACTTCTTCTTGATAAAAAAGAAGCCTCGGCGGAAGAGCCTACACCCTGCCTCAACTGCGGAAAGTGCGCGGACGTTTGCCCTATGCACCTTATGCCTATGAATACGGCTTTCTATTCTTCCGCAGGCGACTATGAGTCGGCTAAAAAATTAGGCAACGTGCTTTCCTGCATAGAGTGCGGCGCCTGCGAATATATCTGCCCCGCTAAACGCCCCCTCATTCAGGCAATAAGAAAGACGAAGGCAGAACTTCGCAAAAACAATTAAGGAGAGAATGAAATATGGATAATTCTGTTGTAATTTCTACTCCTCCCCACGTCAAATCGAAGAGAACCACGCGCGGTATTATGCTTGACGTTTGCATAGCGCTTCTCCCCTGCGCGATTGCCGGCATCGTTTACTTCGGTTTGCCCGCGTTCATTATTGAGCTTTGCGCGGTACTCTCTTGCGTGGCGGTTGAGTTCGTTTACTTCTTTATAGCTAATAAAGGATTTTCTAAAAAGTGCAAGGACGCAGGCAAAGTTTGCCTGAGGTGGTGGAAACAGTTCGACTTTACCTCCGTCGTAACCGGTTTGATACTTGCGCTTATCCTTCCCGCCACGGTTAAGTGGTATGAAGTTATTATCGGAAGCTTATTTGCAATTGCAGTAGTTAAAATGCTTTTCGGCGGTACGGGCAAGAACCTTGTAAACCCCGCCTCCGCAGGCAGAGTATTTATGTTTTTGAGCTTTGCGATTTCTACCTACACTGCTTGCAATATTCCCGCGCTTAACTTTGAAAGCGGAATATTCACCGACGCGACAAACCTTTCCTGGCTTTTAACGGGCGACGGCAACCCCACCACTAAGATTACGGTTTTAGACCTTTTCTTAGGTACGGGCGTTGCAGGATGTATCGGTGAAACCTGCAAGCTTGCAATTATCGTAGGTTATATATACCTCAGCGTAAGAAACGTAATTAAGTGGTGGCAACCTCTTCTGTTCGTTGCAGTGTTCGGCTTTACCGCAGTGTTTATGTCGGGCTTTGCGTATGTAGCAACGGGCGGTTACATATTCAATATGGGGCTTTTCCTCCCTCACCTTTTCTCGGGTGGCGTGCTGTTCGGCGCGGTGTTTATGTTTACCGATTACGTAACTTCCCCCAAGGGCGTGTACGGACAGATTTTCTACTACGTTATTGCGGCCGTTCTCGTTGCGGTACTCAGGTACTTCACGAAGCTTGAAGTTACTTCCTTCGTAATTATGCTTATGAACTTATTCGTTCCTTTAATTGACAGGTACTTTATTAGAAAACCCTTCGGTTACAAAAAGGAAAAGAAAGTTAAGGAAAAGGCGCAGACGAACGCTACAGCAAAGATAGCCGACCCCGTCGCCCCCGACGCCAACGAAAAATCCGATAAGGAGGGCGTGTAAGATGACGGTTAAAGGTTTCTTTAAAAGCACGGTGTTCAAGTGCATTGTAACTCTTTTATGCGTACTTTTGATAAGCGGTGTGTTCTTAACCGTAATGAACGGACTTTTGGAAGTAACACCCGAGGAAAGGCTTCAAAGAGCAATTAACAAAATCTACGGTCAATCGGTCGGCTATAAGGCAGTTGCCGTTGCCAACTACAACGATAACGCGACCATTGAAGAAGCCTACAAGATTGAAGACGGCAACTACTTAGTTAAATCAACGGGTAAAGGCGGTTACGAAAACGGTACCGTTACCTGCTGGGTAGTAGTTGAGTACAAGGGCGGTGCGGTTACCGGTATCGGTAAAGTAGTAATTGACAGCAATAAAGGTCAAAGCTATATAGACAGAGTTACCGATAAGGCATTGAACCAGTTCAGCGAGCTTTACGTAAACGAGATAAAATACAACGCCGGTATGATTACCAACGCTACCGTAAGCGGTACCAAGACTGCAATCTGTAACGCGGTAAACGGCGCGTTGGATTACGTAAACTACTCGTTCGGTCAGGTAAGAGCCGAGGGCGAAAGGTTCCTTGAAGACGTTCAGAAGGCTTACGGCGATTACGACATAGCTGTTTACGGCACCGACGAAAAGGGCGCAGAAAAACAAATTACCAAAGAAGACGAAACCGTTAAGGGATTTGCAGTAAACGCAAAGTACGGCAACGCAACCATTAACGAGTACTACAAAGTCTTATACAACGACGGCGAGAAGGACATCGTTCACTACCTTATATCTTCAACGGGTATTAACGGTTACGAAAACGGTACGGTTACTCTCCGTATAGCGATTGCGATTGCAGACGGCAAGCCCTCCACTATTCACAACGTAGTAATTACCGACAATACAAAACAGACTTTCGTAGACGACGGCAAGATAACTCACCTTGACAAATACCAGGGCGTAGATATTTCAGAAGACGGCTTCGCGTTTGCAACTACGGAAAACAAGGACGACTACAACGGCTTCGTTTCCACGGGCGCGACAAGGTCGTCAAGAGCAATTAACAACGCTATAAACGGCGCAATCACTTACATTAAAACGTTGAACTTTGAACCCGAAGAGGGCGAAGAAACACCCGATACCGAAGAAGGAGGTGCTGAAAATGAATAAGTATAAAAAGATTACTTTAGACGGACTTCTCTATCAGAACCCCACCTTTATGTTGGTTCTCGGTACCTGCCCCACGTTGGGACTTATATCCTCCGCATTCTCTTCAATGGGTATGGGCCTTACCGTTTTGGTTATCCTTACTTTAAGCAACATTATAATTTCGGCTTTGAGAAAGGTTATACCCGGAGCGGTGCGTATCCCCTGCTACATAGTAATTATTGCAACACTCGTAACCTTTGCGAGAATGGCGCTTGAAAAGTTCCTTCCCGACCTCTACGACAGCTTGGGCGGTTTCCTTGCGCTGATAGTCGTTAACTGCATAATCCTCGGCAGAGCCGAAGCTTTTGCAAACAAGCACGGCGTATTAGAATCGGCAGTGGACGGCATTGCAAACGGTTTGGGCTTCACGGTTGCCCTCACCCTTATGGGAATTATCTGCGAGTTCCTGGGCAAAGGCTCTATCTTCGGATTAGAGATTATGGACTTCAAAATCGGTATGCTTGCAACCCCCGCGGGTGCGTTCCTCGTATACGGTCTCTGCATTGCGGTGTTCGTATTCGTTATGGATAACTTCGAGCGTTCGAGAAGAGTTAAAGCAAACAAACTTGCAAGAGAAAATCTTTTGAAGGAGGTTGCGTAAACTATGGGTACTTTTATTGCGATAGTTCTTTCAGCCGTTCTTACCAACAACTTTATTACGGTAAAGACTTACGGCATATGCCCCTTCCTCGGAGTTTCCAAAAAGACTTCAAGTGCGGTCGGTATGGGGCTTGCGGTTACGGTCGTTATGATTTTGGCGACGCTTGTAACCTACCCCATTTACACCTACGTAATGGTTCCCCTGCACTTCGAGTTCTTAGAGATTATCTTCTTCATCTTCATCATAGCTTCGCTCGTGCAGATGCTTGAAGTAATTATAAGAAAGATTTCACCCTCACTCTATAACGCAATGGGCGTTTACCTGCCCCTTATAACTACCAACTGCGCCGTTCTCGGCGTTGCCGAGCTTCTTATCGGAGATATGTCCTCTATTCTCGGCGAGGGCGTAGCAATGAACGTCGGCTGGGCGGTATTATACGCGCTGTTTGCCGGTCTAGGCTTCACACTCGTTATGATTATAATGAGCGGTATGCGTGAAAAGCTGAACTACTACAAGACGCCTAAGGCACTTGCGGGCTTCCCCATTGCAATGGTTACCGCTTGCTTCATCTGTATGGCGTTTAAAGTGTTCTCGTATATAAGTTAAGGAGGCGGAAATATGAATTTACTTGAAATTACAAACCAGACCTGGATTACGGTCGGAATAGTTGCGGGAATATTCGCAGGTTCTGCCCTTCTTATCGGTGCTTTGATTCTTATCGTTGGTAAGGTGTTCAAGGTTGACGTAGACGAAAAGGTTACCAAGATTTTGGAAAACCTGGCAGGCGCAAACTGTGGCGGTTGCGGATGCTCCGGTTGCGGTGGCTTTGCCTCCAAGCTTGCGGACGGCAGCGGTAACCTTGCCGACTGCCACGTAACCTCACCCGAAAAGAAAGCTGAAATTGCTAAACTTCTCGGAATAGAGCTTAAAGACGAAGAACCTACCGTTGCGGTAGTTAAGTGCCACGGCGGTGTGGAAAACTGTGCGGATAAGTTCGAGTACAAGGGCAACCCCACCTGCGCCTCCTGCAATTCGCTTTTGGGCGGAAACAAGGCTTGCTCCTACGCGTGCTTAGGTTGCGGAGACTGCAAGGCGGTTTGCCCCGAGAACGCCATTGAAGTTACGGGAAGGCTTGCACAGGTTGACCCCGACAGATGTATCTCCTGCGGAGC
>JAAUYS010000083.1 GCA_014804995.1 Clostridia bacterium | reverse complement strand
GCCCGACATCCACCTGTACATCGACACGTCCGGATCTGTCTCGGAAGAGGACTACCAGATGGCCGTCAAGGCATGCATCCGGATGGCCCGTAAGCTTGGCGTCAACATGTACTTCAACTCGTTCTCGCACATCCTGAGCCAATGCACGAAACTGTCGCTCGCCGGGAAGACGCCCCAGCAAATCTACGCGGCGTTCCAGAAGGTACCCAAGGTCACCGGCGGTACGGAATATTCTCAGGTCTGGAACTATATCAACGCGTCCAAGAAAAGATCCCGCGAACTAAGCCTGATGATTACGGACTTCGAGTACACCGCGCCGAGCTACGTAATCAAGCATCCCGAGAACCTGTACTACCTGCCGCACTCCACAGTGGACTGGAGCCGGATTCTGAGGGAGGCTGACGACTTCGTGAAATCATGCGAACACAACGATCCGGCCATACGGTCGCATCTGCTGTTCTAACGAGACAAGCCCCGACGCCGCTGACGCGGCGGGCCTCATCAAGGTCGTGGCCTTCGGCCACTCCCAAGATGCGACCACGGGGCTTATACATATCAAGTAAAGGAGAAGAGTCCCTATGGGCATGAACAATTTCACCGGAACCACACCGCCCCCTGCGGGGCCCACGGGGCCTCAAGTCCCCACGGGCACGTACGCACAACAGCCCCAGCACGACATGTCCGACATCCTCGTGAACTACAACGACAAGTTCAAGTCCGCCGGCAACACGCTGTTCCGTGACGCCATCGTACAGCAGAGCCTCGGCGTGCTCACCGGCAAGAACAAGCCGAACGTGCTCCTCATCGGGCCCGCCGGCACCGGAAAGACGAAGATCGCCGAGGACATCGCGTATCGGCTCGCCAACGACGACCCTATCATCCCCGACAAATTGAAGGACCATGTCGTATACGAGCTCCCCCTGTCCATGCTCGTGGCCGGATCCGGCGTCATGGGCGAACTGGAGACGAAGGTCAACGACGTGTGCCAATTTGCCGAGGACCCGTCGAACAAGGCAATCATCTTCATCGACGAGATTCACCAGCTGACGAAGGAGAACGACTCGGTATACGGCAAGATCGCGCAGATACTGAAACCCGCGCTCGCTCGCGGCAAGATGAAGGTAATCGGCGCTACCACGAACCAGGAGGCGAAGACCCTCCTGAACGACACCGCGTTCAACCGCCGGTTCTCCCGGATTATAGTGGATGAGTTCAACCGCGACCAAACGATCGAGATACTCAAGCACCTCAGGGGATCGTTCATCCAGTTCCACAACAACAGGATCACGCTCGACGACGGAATCATGGAGCTCATCGCGCAGCTCGCGGACGAGTTCCATGAGGCCGGGACGCATAGGCCGGACTCGGCCATTACCCTGCTGGACAGGTCCATCGGCGCCGCGCTCGTGAACCGGAAGATCATGGAGCAGCAGGCTGCCAACGACCCTGCACTGCTCGCGGCGATACAGTCCGTACCCTTCGTGCCCATCACGGAAAAGCTCGTCAAGACCACGGCCCTGCAGCTCATGACCGGAAATTCGAGGCCCAAGCAGTTCGACGAACAGGAACTGAAGGATGCCCTCTCCCCCATCAAGGGACAGGACGAATCGATAACGGAAATCATCAGGGAAGTCAAGCGCCGAGACCTGGGCCTGTTGCCCAAGAACGTACCCCTCACGCTGCTCCTGGCCGGAGTGAGCGGATGCGGAAAGACGGAAGTCACGAAACTCCTGTCGAACTATCTGACGGGGTCGAAACCCATCATCCTGAACATGACCGAGTACACCAGTCCCGCGTCCATCGCCCGCATCATCGGCGCGCCTCCGGGATACGTCGGCTACAGCTCCAATGCCGAGCTGCCGTTCGACTCGCTGGAAAGCAACCCGTACCAGGTCGTCCTGCTCGACGAATTCGAGAAGGCCGACAAATCTGTCCAGAGGCTCTTCATGTCCGCATTCGACGAAGGCTACATCAAGACGTCTAAGGGCACGACGATCGACTTCTCGAGATCCATCATAGTAGCCACGACCAACGCCGGACACAAGGAACGGAAGGCGTCCCTTGGCTTCGCGCCCGTGGCCCAGACGACGAAGATCAGCGCGACCATCAAGGAACTCTCGCACTGGTTCGATACGGAACTCCTGAACCGGTTCCATTCGATCCTGACGTTCAACGAACTGTCGAGGGACACCTACAAGGAAATCCTCGCCGGAAAGTACCGCGAAGAGGTCAAGCGCATCAAGGCAGACCATCCCAAGCTGGCATTGCTGGACGAAATCCCAGACGACAAGCTGGACGAACTGGCGGACGACACGTTCGTACCCGCGTTCGGTGCAAGGCCCGCGACGAAGACAGCACATGCATTCATAGAAGAACAAATCTAAAAGGAGAGTGAGAACCGATGCCTATAGACATCACGGACCTTCAACAGGTAGCCGCCTCGACGGCGGCCTACAGCCCGAAATTCTTCAGCCCGAAGTTCACGGGCCAGGGCAAGGGCCAGGGATTACTGAACAAGAACATCAACCCGGGGGCCATAAAAACGGCCCCGTCCATGACCAATAACCACGTCTACACCCGCAAGCGCCAGATCAAGAACGGTGACACCATGGTATACGAGTTCCCGTTCAACGTCGTGACGGCCGACTTATGGCCGTCCATGGCGAAATACGAACCCGACGACGCCACCATGGCCCTCCGGGCGAATGTGGGCAACCGTACGAACGGCAAGGACACGAGGAACTACTTCGTCGACGTCCGCGTCCATTCGATGCTGATGGACGAACGGCCCAACAGCAACAACATCGGGTATTACAGGAAGGTATCGACCTGCTACCAGGTATTCCTGTACTCCGAGATCGACCCCAACGACCGGACGTTCAGGCTCAAGAAGACGAACTACGGCAACGACGTGAACGCCGTGCTCCGGTCCGGTAACGTCTGGAACGAGTACACCTACGTATTCGCGACAGACCTGCGGAAGACGCTGGAAGACATCCGCTCCGACCTGGCCCTCGTGGGCTATGCCGATGCCGTGATGTTCCAGGACTACCTGGACTCGTTCTCCGTATACGAGGGCCTGTGCCGCGAGTCCGAGGTGTGGCAGTCGAACTGCGACGAGATCATCGAAAAGCTGATGTCGAACATCGACCACACACAGGACACCCGTGTACTCAACGACCTCGCGGTCATGCTGGCCCAGCTCGAGCAGTATCCCATCCCCCTGGAACTGTACCAGAAGGTTTACGCGAGCACGACCAACCACTTCAACAAGAAGACCGCGAACACGCTCTGCAAGCAGAACCTGAACCTGTTGCTGAACGACACTCTTGCCGCGCTCAACAACAAGAAGGCACAGCTTTCCACAATCCCGAACCCGGCGACGCCCATCCAGAGCAACCTGCCCCTGTCCGCCGCACAGACGAACGCCGTATCCACCGACTCTCCCCTGACGCTGATACAGGCTGGCGCCGGTTCGGGCAAGTCGAGCGTGATCCTCGAACGCATCAACTGGATGATCCAGGCCGGCGTGAAACCCGAGGACATCACGGTCATCTCGTTCACCAACGCCGCTGCCGACAACATCACGGAAAAACAGCCCTTCGTGCACTCCATGACGTCGTGTGCCATGATCAACACGATTTACATGGAGAACTTCCCCACGCACAAGCTGAACACGATGGAATCGCTCGCGTCGACGCTCCGCGCGCTGTACCCCAGCAACTCGAGCAACCCGTTACAGAACGTCGCCATGATGCTCGCCAGGCACATCGACGACATGACCAACCACCGGAGCGACCGCACGGGTTCCAATCCCCAGACCAGGCTCAACAACTTCATCGAGAACCGGCTGGACGAGGTGCTGAAGATCCTCGACGAGATTGGCCAGACCACGCTGGAGCTGCAGATTATCATCTGCTACCAGATGATCAACCGGCTCAAGGAACCCGCGTCCACGCTCACCAAGTACCTCATCATCGACGAGGTACAGGACAATTCCGTCTTCGAGTTCATCTACTTCCTGAGGTACGCGGCGAAACACTCCTCGTCCCTCTTCATGGTGGGTGATTGTAGCCAAACCTTATACGAGTTCCGGGCCAGCAACCCCAAGGCCCTGAACGCGCTGGAAGGCTCCGGAATCTTCACCACCTACCAGCTGGACATCAACTACCGTTCCAACCAGGAAATCCTGGACTTCGCCAACGTCGGGCTCAGCCTGATCGAGGCCAACCAGTACGCCCACATCCAATTGAAGGCCAACGCCCTCGCCCGCGTCACGTCGCAGTCGTTCAAGGAGAAGGTCAAGATCAGGGGCTACAAGTGCTCCACCCGTGGGAACGAGTTCAACCAGGAACTGCCCAACATCATGATGAACGACCTGAAGGACTACATCGACGACAAGGTCGCCAGGGGCGAACAGGTCGCGTTCCTCGCCTATCCCCGCGTACAGGTAAGCACCATCGAACGCACGCTCCGTAGCATGTACCCCGGCAAGGCCATCGTGAACCTCGTCGGCGAACAGAGCCACAGCATGACCATATTCACGCGGTTCATCTCCGAGTACTGGGACCAGATCAAGTTCGCGCCCACGCAGGACCTGGACACGGTCATCGCGAACGTCATGACGTCAAAGTTCAACTACCTGCTCCGCCGGGACACCGACCAGGCCAGACAGACGGCATTCAATTATATTTCACAATGGCGCCGGGAGAACTGCAACCGAATCAAGTCCTGGGCGAACCAATACCTCAATGGCGTAATCACGCTCAATGCCCTGCTTGACAACACCAAACAGAACATGATCGACTTCGAGGTGCACTCGAACGCGGTTGCCCAGATGCTCAAGTCCAAGCAGAACAACGAGAAGAAGAACGAACAGGACCTGAAGGCTGCCTCGTTCGTCGTATCGACGATCCACAGCGCCAAGGGCCGCGAGTTCCCTCACGCCGTGATTATCTACAAGGATTCTGGCAACATGTCGGAACCCGACAAACGTGCGTACTACGTGGCTCTTACCCGGGCCATGCAGACCGAGTTCGTCGTCGCGTACAGCTCACATCCCGACATGGACATCGTCGGACAGTACGTCATGCTGACTGACGCACTCGAGGCCGCCGAGAAGATCCAGGCTTCTGGACAGCCCATTCCGGACGACGGCGTCGACATCATCGACGAGGACGCCCATGACATCCATCCCGACGACACGAACGTAAGCGAATAAGAGAAAGCCCCGGCATACGCCCGGGGCTTTACTTTTTTCTTTGAGTCGTTTCACACGACCGACACATCAGAAAAAAGGAGAAATAATACATATGCAATCGAGAAACCTGAGGATAGGAAACAAATACAGGAAGAAAGTCAAGCGCTACCTCGCTGCCTGCGCCGTTTCGTTCCTGCTGTTCGGCGTCGTACCGTTGGAGTCCTGGTCGGAAGGGAACCTACCAAAAATCCCGGCAGTCATGTTCATCATCGCGGGCGCATTCCTGTGCGTGCTGTTCTGGCTCGGCGCGATACGATCGCAGAAGTACATGATGCTCTACTATTACAGGCACAACAAGATCCAGCCCGTAAGCGAACATATAGACCTCAAGGCGAAACTGATACTTATGGGACCCGTAATCCAGAACGGGATCAACAAATTCGTGGGAAGGGATGAGATAAAGAGTCAATAACCTACGACTGAATTTTAAATCAGTCAAGGCTCACACGAGCCTTTATTGACTACTCTAAGTCTTTACTGACTACGTTACTCAAGAATATATAGGTACCGGTTGATATGCAGTCCAAGTCTACCGCTCTACGACATGTAATTAAACAGTTCTGATGGGTAAGAACAGTGTTACATGCATACAAAACCTTGAGATAACATTGAGGATGGACACCTGACGTGACATAGGGCTTTTAGCCCTATGTCACGAGAATAGCTAACCCTCTAGCTATTAAATTCATTCGAAAGGGGCATTAAGATGACCTACGTTTACGTACTCAACAACAAGGGCAAACCTTTAATGCCCTGCTCTCCAACCAAAGCTCGTAAACTTTTAAACCAGAACAAAGCTAAAGTCAAGAAAAGAACTCCATTCACTATACAACTCCTGTATAACTCCAAGAATTATACTCAACCCATAATGCTTGGAATTGATGCGGGTAGCAAAACTGTAGGCATTTCAGCAAGCACTAACAAACAAGAATTGTTTGCGGCAGAGATGAAACCACGTAACGACATAGTCGATAAACTATCGACTAGACGTGAACTAAGATCATCCAGACGAAATCGTAAGACTCGTTATCGTCCAGCCCGCTTCAACAATCGCAAGAAATCCAAACCCACAGGTTGGATAGCACCTTCAATTCAAGTTAAAATCCAAGAACACGTTACAGCTATCAAACACGTTTGTTCCATTCTACCCATAACAAAAGTTATCGTAGAAACAGCCGAATTTGACACGCAACGTTTGAAAGCTCTCGATAACAACACGCCTTTACCCATTGGAACAGACTATCAACTCGATGAAATGTACGATTGGTATAACGTTCGTCAATACGTACTTCACAGAGACGGCTACAAATGTCGTAAATGCGGCAAACATAAAGACATCAAGTTCCACGTACATCATCTTGAAAGTCGTAAAACAGGCTCTAACAGACCGGCAAATCTAATTACGCTCTGCGAAGACTGTCATGAAAAACTACATAAAGGCCTAATCACACTCGACAAACTCAAAAAGCCAAAGAGCTATCGAGACGCGGCCTTTATGTGTATCATGAGAAAAAGCCTACTTGCTCGTTTACAAACTGAACTTGATGCACCTGTAATCGAAACAAAAGGCTATATAACGAAATTCACAAGAGAAAACATCTTACGGCTTCCCAAAACGCATACAAACGACGCTCTAAGCATTTCTCAAGGCCTACTCGGGTTCGACCGCTCAGTCAATCCATACACAACAAGAACAGATCGCACGTACACAATCAAACCTGTAAGACATCACAACAGACAACTCCACAAGGCAAACTTCAAAAAAGGTGGCAAACGGCCAACAAACCAAGCACCCAAATACGTCTTTGGATTCCAACTATTTGACAAAGTCAAATACAACGGACAAGAATGCTTCATTACGGGCCGCAGATCCAGAGGCTATTTCATGCTCAAAGACATAGATAACAAAACAATAGCGACAGACAGTAAATACACCAAATTAAAACTGTTAGAAAAAAGCACAAACTACATCATACAATAGAAAGGATGTGAACGGGCAGTCCTCCCACAACCGATTTAAAAAATCAGTAGGAATACCCTGCCCCATTTTATGGACGCCCTGTTCATGGTCAAGAACAGAACTAACCATGTCATATTCCAGACGCAGTACGAGGAATGCATGCCCGACACGAACGAACAGCAGATACTGCTCGACGCCGGATACAGGCTCTTCTATAAGAACGAAGAAATCAAGGAACCGATGCACGTGAAGGATGACCCCTCCTAGAGGGGTCATCCTTTTCCCTATCAAACATTGAACTCATGGAACCCATGCTCTATAATTAAAAGTCTACGTGAGAATATGCCATCCCAATGGCCGGCCAACCCACGAAAATAAAACAAAAGGAGTCCGATCCACATGAAAACGAACACAATGGTCTATGCCATCCTGCACGGACGAATCGTCCATACGCTCCTGGTAGGCATGAACAAGGACATCGATATCGCGTACATCAAGCCCGAGCGCAGCACCATGCGCGTCACGACCGACTGCGTCTTCGAAACCTACCAGGCCGCCGCCGACTGCCTGGCCACGGCCTAAGAGGAGGATTGCATGCGATTTTGCGAACATTGCCGCAAGGACGTACCCTATGTCATAAAGGACGAAACGCTCACGGCCACCATAAGGGGCCGGATCTACACGTACAATGGAAAGGTCGCGTACTGCACGGAATGCGGCAACCAGATATGGACGGCCGAGACACAGGACGCGAACCTCAAGGCGCTCAAACGGGAAAGGAAGAGGTGCGAATGATTCCATACTACGAAATGAAGGAAAACCAGACGGCATATGCCATCGTCGCGAATGACGCGGGCAAGCTGCAGGTCTCGATGTGCGTAATCGTGAACACGAAACGCAACGCATACGACGACGTCGTCGTGCACCACTTCACCGACGGCAAGGATCACTGGCAACGCCTATCGATAAACAACCTGTTCGAGACCAGGGACCTCGCCGACAAGGAACTCGTACGCCTTCTCGGCAAAAAATAAAATAGAAAGGAACTGAACCATGCTGCAGAAACTGATGCTCGAGCTGACCACCAGGAGTCAGGAATACTACATGCCCACCTCGTACGCGGCCAAGGTCATCGCCAACGCCTTCATCCTCAAGAGCCTCCAGGAAGATGTACCCGTCAGCAAGACCCTGCTGGCATGGCTCGTGGCCGTGGCGAACGACTTCCACCATAAAAAGTACGGCCGGTTCCTGATCAGCGAGCAGCCCGAGGAAATCAACGACGAAATCGTCATCCCCAGCCTGTCGTACCACTACGGAAACGTATCAAGGTATGCGCCAATCGAGAAATTCATCTACGCGACACAGACCAGGAACCCGTTCCGGAAACGAATCGCGTACTTTCCACCCAGCAGCAGCTTCGAGATAGCGGACTCCATCCAGTCCGCATGGGACAACTACGTAAAGCAGATCTGAACGATAACCACAGCGGAAAAAACCGCTGTGGTTATTTGCGATCCGGGACCATTCACTCAGTAAGGAGGCAACACACGTGCAGGATTACAACATACTGATGGCATACGACCCCAAGGAAAAATACTACGTTACGGCCGTACCGGCACTGCCCGGATGCATGTCCGACGGGCATACGGCCAAGGAGGCCCTCGAGAACACGGACGTAATCATCCAGGAATGGCTCGACGACGCAAAGGAAAACGACGAACCAATTCCGGAACCCGACGGACGCACCGTCACGCTCGTCGCGTCACTCGACAGGTTGTTTGAACTAATCAAAAAGGAGGGAACGACGTGACGCATTATGCCGTACTCTATCTAAACCCAAAAATCGTAAAGACGTACAATGAATACATGGAACGTGACCTACTCGACTACGACGCGCTCGGATTCAAATCCTACGAGACGGCGGAAACGTGGTCCGTGACCTTTCCCGACAAAAAGGCCATGGACGTCAAGGTTTGCACGGGAAACAGACAGGACGGCGACGTCCTGTGGTGCGAGGGCGTCCTGTTCACGGAACAGGGATGCGAGATCGCCTGCACCGAGGTCATGGACGAACTCGACGGCAAATATATGACCGCCGACAATGACGACGAATACGTCGTAGAGGTCCGTCCGATGGACGTCGAATCGAAGGCCGTCCTGCGTGACGACCACCTTGTCGAGGAACGCATGAACAAGTTCAAGACAAACAATGGCTATGCCACGGTCACGGTCGAGTCCTACGCCGATCCCAACTGCACGGTCCGGGCTTGGATTGACGCGGACGACGTGTTCGAGTTCACCACCGTCGAGCACTTTGGTCGAAACCACGACAGGAAAATCACCGTTACGCGCTACAGCCGGCCAAGTAACTGAGCACCTGACCTTCGCAGAACAAAAATTTCCCCTTTACGACAAACGTAAAATATGATATAATATAGCCATAACCTTGATTTCAAGAAAAAAGGAGTACATGGCGATGTTTTGCGTACTGTATACAAACAAAGCTGACATCAAAAGACTCTAAGGACGGCATCAGCAGCCGCAAAAAAACTAAGCACGAGGAATGGCTGACCAAATTCAATCGAGGAGGAACGATATGATCCCAAACAAATTCTGGATGTGCTCGGACGACATCCCACCCGGTTCGACCGCATGGGGATGCATGTTCGAGCCATCTAAGAAATTCACGAAAATCAAGTCCGACATCAAGCCCATAAAGGGCATCGTGACGCCCGACAACACGTTCATGGTACTAGATGAAGACAACAAACCCAACTACACGAAGGAATACCACCTGCACACGGAAATATGCGTCTTCACGACGGAAGAAAAAGCTACCGAGATGTACAACCATATGGTAATCGACGTTGCGGAAGAACAAATCACGATGGCCAGAAGGACGATGCGGAACTTCATCCCGGCGTCATGGTCGAAACCCATGACAACGAAGGACCGGGTCATGCGAATCGTCGACTGCATGCCTAACGAAGAACCCG
>JAAUYS010000082.1 GCA_014804995.1 Clostridia bacterium | reverse complement strand
TCTGCTGGAAGCCCTGGCGCATGGTTTGCCCGTTGTGATGTTCGATCTGGATATACCAATCACAGAAAATAACAAGAATATAATTAAAATACCACAGAATGATATTGATTCTGCTGCAGATACTATATGTAACTTATTGGACAAAAAAAGAATTGCGGAACAAGTCATCGATTTGAAGGACCATGATTTTAATGGTTTCAAGCTGGCTATCGATAAACTCCTGTCCACCTATGACAGGTTCTCTATTTACCGGAACTATCTCCTGAATGACTATAAAAAAGCCATAAAATATATGACTTTTTACGCAGGCAAGACATGGCCATTCTATTCTTTCCTCCACTGAAAGCGGTATTAACCAGATGAATCCCGGACTTTTGATCGATACAATTAAAAATACATTGGCCCCGGATCTGGATCCGGCCACATTGCATGTAATTGCCTCTAGAGAATTTATTTTGAGCAAACCGGCCACCCTAGAATATCTATTCCGCAAATATGTAGATTGGGAGAGATACCTCGCCGACTATCCGGATGTGGCGATAACCGATATGGATCCCGTGCTTCATTATTTCAGGTATGGTATTCTGGAAGGGCGGAATATTGTCAGCAAACGGGTTACCCCGGTTGAAGTCAAGGCAGCTGTTACCCGGCCTCGAGTTTCCGTAATCATGTGCAATTATAATAACCAGGCTTATTTAAGCCATGCATTACAGAGTCTGGTGAATCAGACTCTTGAGGGAATAGAGATAATCGTTGTCGATGATGGCTCAACAGACCAGTCTGCAGCGTTGATCAAGCAGGCAGCCCATGCTGATCCCAGGATAAGGGCCGTATTTTTCGAAACCAACCGGTCAACGCACATGGCGCGCAAGCATGGAGTTATGGCTGCTTCCGGGGAATACATAATGTTCCTGGACTCCGATGACTTCTATGAGTCGAATGCATGCGAAATAGCCTACAATGCTGCCTACGCAGGTTACGATATAGTCAATTTTGGCGTAAATATAATCTGTCAAACCAGAATCAGCGAAAAACAGAAGATCCATGAGATCAACTGGCTGAACAAGGGGAATGGCAAGCAGTATCATGGAACGGAAATATTGAAGTGCATTTTTCGTGATGATCTTGTTTCTCCCATACTGTGGAATAAAATTTATAAGGCAGACGTGGCCAAACGCGCCTTTTCCGAGACCAGCGATGCGCGACTATATAGTGGAGAGGATCGATACGAGCTGCTTGCTCTGGCGCATAATGCTGACTCCCTGCTCGAGATCGGACACAGACTATATAACTACCGCTATGGATCGGGAATCTCTAATAGCGGCTATGCCGCGCATGCTGCAGAGGGGCGCCTTGAAGCCGGCAACACTGTTGGCCCCATCAGGGAATTTTGCGAAAGATGGGGCATAGATGAATATGCCGATATTATCACTAGAAATTTTATGCCCCGCGCTGTGGAGTTTCTGCTGACAGATTGCAAGCCCGAGAAATTTACTACATGTTTCGATTTGCTTGTGAGCCAGTATGGTTTATTGAAATTACTCCAATTTATTCAGCATAAATATTCCACAATGTGGAAATTTGTTGCTGATAAATTTCAGTATTATGTACAAGAAGCAGTTCCAAAAAAAATCAAGCATATCGGCATTTATTATCCCATCATAAAGTATGGTGGAGTCGAGGCTGTACTATATCCGTTGTTTGACGGATTACTCGACGCAGGATATAAAATTACGCTGATTTTACGGGTAAGCCACGATAACAATCTGCACTTGGATCCCAGAATCCATATAGTCTATATTGGAGACCAGGGCTATTGGGGTATTAACAATTCCCATTTGTTCCAAATGTATGAATATGTGACCAAGAATCAGATAGATGTGATTTTTTATCAGGAGGGGATAAATAAAAGCTTTCTCTGGGAAGCCATCCTATTCAAATACTTGGGAGTACCTGTAATCTTTTTTCATCACAGTACTTATGTGCGTCAGCTTCATTTCCCCGGAGATAAATATGACCTCCAAAATGTTTTATCCATTTATCGATGTCTCGATAAAGTAATATGCCTTTCCCGGCAAGCAGAATTGTTCATGCGATTGAATGGCATAGATGCCCAGTATATTTTTAATCCAATCAAACAGGATCATGGATATAAAGCGAATCCACATAGCAAAACCATTGTGATGTGCGGTCGACTTGGGGATGCCATTAAACGCGTGGAGGAAGCCCTTCATATATTCAGGGAAGTTCTCAAGGTTGAGCCAGATGCTCGTCTGATATTGATAGGTGCGTTTTTGAATGGGTATGGCGAAAAAGAATTCCAAGCTGTTTTAAGCAACTACGGACTGGAAGGCAAGGTAGAGGTGACGGGGTGGACCCGCAATGTTTATAGTCATTTGGCCAAATCGGCGGTGATGTTATGCACCTCCTGGGCAGAAGCATTTCCCATGTCAATAGGGGAAGCGCAATCCACAGGCATGCCTGTGGTGATGTACAAACTGCCAATCATGCAGGCTGTCGACAATGAAAGTATCATAGGCATTGAGGAGGGTGATCGCAAGGCTGCTGCCGAAGCCATTGTCAAATTGCTTACCGATCATACTCATTGGGAACGTCTATCAAAAATTGCTCTGAATAATTGTAAAAAATATACTGTCCCTAACTATATGGAAGCCATTTTGGAATGTATGAAAGATTTGGGCAGTCAATCTCCCATCACCCGCTATGCGATCGAGGATTACAGGGGAGTTCTGGATAATCTCGCAAGGCATGGCATGCATATGCCTCCCTGGTTGCAAATGAAATAGACAGATGGTATCAGAAATGTATACCCAGAAAATGGACAATGCCCATGGGAAATAACAGATTATCGGAGATGGTATTCTCATGCCTCCCCAATGATATAAGATCCTCCGATTTAAGGAACCTTGGCAAGGAGTCTTGGTGGGAGGAGAATGAATTTCTTGCATTGGCCTATAGTCTGAGAAAATATAAAAGATTGAATTGGAACGCCTATCTGGCAAACAATCCCGACGTAAAAGCTGCAGGTGTCGATCCTGTGCTTCACTTCTTGCGGCATGGAGTATATGAAGGCCGCAAACTGTATAGTCATCACTCTTTTTATGAGGATCCCGGAGCAGATGCCCCGGATATCTCCATAGTGGTCGCAAATTATAATAATGCAGTCTTTCTGAATAAATCTTTGAACAGTGTCATCAACCAGACGCATCGGAACCTGGAAATTCTCTTCGTTGATGATGGCTCTTCTGATGAATCATTGGCCATAGCCCGGGAATTTGCCCAAAGAGACAACCGTATCAAGGTGCTAGCCCATCCGGCCAATATGGGTACGCATATGACCAGAAAAACCGGCGTAGCTGCGTCTACTGGAAAATATATCATGTTTCTGGACGCCGACGATTTTTTCACTCCGGATGCCTGCGAAAAGGCCCTGGAGATAATCCAGAAAGGTCACGATATAGTTGTATTTGAAGTCAATGTCATCCATCATCACCCCGTTGCCCAGGAGGGAGGCAATAGAACCTACTGGTTCAATCGCCTTAAAAACGGTCTTTATCAGGGGCCAAATAAAATAAGCATGTCTTTTACGGATAATGTCCTCCCCAATTTCATGTGCAACAAAATTTTCGAAAGGACATTCTGCCAAAAATGTTACGCTATGATGGAAGAAGGCAGCTTCTGCGTCCTGGAAGATATGTATGAATTTCTCATTATCAATTATTATGCTCGAACAATATATAAAACTGATGAAATCTTGTATAATTATTCGCAGAGCAGTGGGGTATCGACAGTCGATGGTCCGATAAATTTTATAAAGGCACTGGATTCCAATATTTCGGTCATAAAGCCATTTTATAATTTTTGTAAAAATAATCAACTTACTACTATTTATGAGTTTTATAAAAATTTTCTGTTCAACGTCCCATTGAGGAGTCTGGAACATATTTCTCCAGAAGAAAGATTGAGGGTATTGAGAGAGTTATCGTCATATTCTTCTACCTCGTATATTCTCGAAAGATTAAGATCTATGTATTTAAAATGGCCCGACAGCATGGCAGATATATTGACAGGACTCCACGTCACATCGAGGCCGGTACAGAAAATCGCCATTATCGCTAACGGCCTCATGGATGGATTCATCCATGACTTCGTCTCTGCCGTCACCACATATTGTCAGGGAACTGCAGATATTGTGCTTGTTCTCATTAATAAATCCGTCCGAGACGACGCCTTCATGGATAAAATGACTATCGAATATATACCGCAATCGGGGGATCACCCCACCAACACAGGATATGTCATTGCTTTAGACAAAGTAATCAATAACCACAAGCCCGATGTAATATTTGATTTTGATTGTGAGAATTTAAGTTTTCTCTGGATTAATTTGTTATGTAAGATCCAGGATATATGCATGGTTGCCTGTGTAAAAAAAGATGCCAATGTGGGCTTGATTACCCGACGAAGAGATTATAACCACTCTACTCTTTTAAAAGTACTTAAAACTGTCGACAAGGTGTTGTGCGCAAATCTCAATTCTGAGATATATTTCAGGGCCAATGGCGTAGATGCATTAAAGATCGATACGTATCTCGATGAGGAAATCTCCGATGAACCCATCTCGATTTCAAATGAGAATGATATCGCTATATTTACTTCCTTTTCAGAGCCTGAAGACAGGATAATGGGTACATTGGCAATACTTGGCGAAGTAAAAAAAGAAGTTCCAAACGCCAGAAATATTTATTTCATTCCGAGCGAAGTGTACCAAATTCCCGAATTTTTTACCAAAAAAATAAATGAACTCAAGCTGGCGGACTCTGTCATATTCATATACGGATATGGTTACCGATCATTGCTCCCGGCTTGCAAGGTCGTGCTGTCCTGCAGGTATATCAATATCAATCCCAATCATTTCATTGTGGCTCAAAAAATGGGACTTCCTATCGTGATGTATCGGGCCCCACTGGATATATCCAAACATAATGCCAGTATCATTCAGGTAGATCAGGGAGCTTATGAAGTAGCCGCCCAAAAAATATGCGAATTGCTTCAGGATTCACAATATAGGGCACGTTTAAGTGCCATTGCCAAGTGTAAGGTTGAAGGTTTCTCCACTCAAGTGTGCGCAAATCAGTTTAATCAGATACTGCACAACTTAATGAATATCTCCGAATTGAGATATTATGACGAAACTGATTTTTGGGATGAATTGGGCTGGCAATTTTATTACGCCCAAAAAAAATTACCTCAATTACAGGATTGCTAGATGGCGCGAAAATCCATTCTAGATTTGGTGATAGGGGCTTTGCCGGTTGACTTTAATCCTGCTTTATTGATTGACAGTGATTTATCTGAATGTGGCTGTAAAGAAAGCGTTGCCCTCATGGATTCTGCCCTCCGTTCTTGCCCATATATTTCATGGAAAGCCTACCTGGAAGCTTATCCGGATATCAAGCAAGAGGGCGTGGATCCGGTGGTGCATTTTCTTACCGATGGCGTGTTTGAAGGTAGAAGGCTATACACGAGAAAATATTTGCCCGGCACGAACGGGGAGACGCAGCCCAAAGTATCTGTAGTGGTGCCCAATTTCAATAATGCAACATTTCTGGAAAGATCGCTCGACTCCCTCATATTCCAGTCGCTGAAAGAGATCGAGATAATAATTGTTGATGACGCTTCAACGGATGACTCCCTGTCGATAATAAAACGATTTGCCTCTCGCGACCCCAGGATAAAAATTATCGCCTTTGCAGCCAATCAGTCACAGCATATGGCGAGAAAAGCTGGAGTAGAGGCGGCCTCGGGCCAATATATAATGTTTCTTGATCCGGATGACTTCTACGCAGAGACAGCGTGCGAGATCGCCTATAATGCCATAGATGGCCAATATGACTTTGTGTGCTTCAATTCGCACCTGATCTTTCCCTCGGAAGCCACAAGGCACCATAGAGAGTATTTTAACAATTACATTAACCGGGGCAAACCCGGCAAATTTGAGGCCTGGGAAATCCTTCCGGCCATTTATGAAAACTATTCGCTCTCCGATATTTTATGGAACAAGATATATCGCGCCGATATGTGCAAACAGGCATTCTCGGAAATGCAAAATGGCTGGCTCCCGAGAGGCCAGGATATATACGAGACCCTGGTCATAACCTCCAAAGCCTCCTGTGCGGCAAAAATTGATGCCGTTCTTTATTTTTATAGAACCGGAGCCGGAGTTTCCACTCCAACACGGGATAGAAGCAGCCAGAAGGCATTTGCCGCAACAGGCGAATGTGTTGCAGGCATTGAATCCTATCTTAAAAAAATTGGTAAAACGAGCTATATAGAACAGATAATACCCAATTATCTTAATCGGTCTGTTTATGCGTGGCTGCATTATTCCACAAAAGAAACGGTGACCGATTATTTCAATGACATGGCCAGACAGTATGGAATCATCAAACTTCTCGATTTTATCGCAAGGAAGCATCCCCAGGCCTGGGAACTGGTCGCGGATAGATTTCAATACTATCGTCCGAATGGGAAAACAGCGGAATCGGCACCAAGAAGAATTGGAATCCTGTATAGTGTGATGACCAGCGGAGGCGCGGAAAGAGTTTGCTGGGATCTCGCCGATCTTCTGAACGCCAGAGGGTACGCTGTAACCATATTCCTTGAAGGTTCCAACGATAACGATTTTCGTTTTAAAGAGCCCATCAAGGTTGTATATCTGGGTGGTCATGGTTCGGACTGGAAT
>JAAUYS010000081.1 GCA_014804995.1 Clostridia bacterium | reverse complement strand
TCGATAGGGGGATACGGATCTTGTCCACGACCATCAACTTCAGGTCTTTGTCGGCGTGTCCACACGCTCTACCTCAACTTGGGACATGCGGGCATAGGGGCGTACTTGTGGCGGCTCCATTCGTGCATGTTCCGGATTTTCTTCCTTGTTTCTTCGTCGTCGCAGGTCCCCGTCCGGATGTACTTGTCCAGTACTTCGTACGTGAATCCGATCCTTTCCTCGTCCGAAAGGCCGCATAGCCCGTCGGACGGGACCTTGAAGACGAGCCGGTCGGGGAGTCCCAGTGCCTCCCCGATCCTCAGTACCTCGCTCACGGTGTAGTTGGCCAGGGGAGAGAAGTCGCCGGCTGCGTCGCCATATTTCGTAGAGTAGCCGATATAGTCCTCGGACAGGTTGCACGTGTTGCATACCCGTCCACCGTGTGGGATGGTCTGCGCGATGGCGTAGAGCGTAGCCATTCTGATCCTCGGCGGCGTGTTTGTCTTCGTGTCCTCGGAAATGTCGGGCATATCCGGCAGCCTGCTCTTGATGAGTTCGGCGATGATTTCGGCGTAGAGTGCGTTCACGGCCGGTCCGATGTTGATTTCCAGGGCGTTTATGCCAATATGATTGACGGCGTCGTAGGCGTCGCGTATGTCCTTTTGCTCGATATTCGGCATCATGATCCCGAATACCCGGTCCGGACCCAGGGCCTCCTTTAGTAATGCCGCGCATATGGTCGAGTCCTTTCCGCCCGAGATGCCGATCACGGCGTTGGCGTCGGGGCCGTTCTCCTGGAACCAGGCCCGGATCCATTGGATTACGTGCCTCGTTTCCTTTTTGGCGTTGAACATTATCGATCTCCTTCCTTCGTATCCACGAACAGCCTGTACAGGTTCGAGTTCCTTGCCTTCGGCGTGTCCTTGAGCTTTTTTATTATTTCGGCCGTGAGTCCGAGGGGCCTGTACGCGAGGATTTCCTTCACTACGATGGCCTGGGCGTCGGCGAGACCCGAGAAGGCTATGCCGAGCGTCGGTCTTGCGATCGCGACCCGGCCGGTCTTTGTGATTACCGCGTACAGTCCGTCGGCGTCCCTTGCGGGCATGTCGTCGAGTCCGTTCACGAACGTCCAGTCATCCATGTTTTTTTCTTAGCCTTTCCATTAATTCCGTAAGTTGGTGTTCGGCCTTTGTCGTGAACAGCCGGATCATCATGAAATAGATGAGTGCCTCGTCCAGGGCCTTATCCATGGCCATGTCCATTGACTTCGCCTGGATGGCTATTTTCTTGATCTCGTTGACGTCCTTTTCCGATGATTGCTTGATCTTGGCAAGGTATTTCTCGTCCTGGGCGTGTTCTACGATAATCGTCAGGTCCTGGGTCCTTAGTTCGCGCGTTTCGTGCATACGTCATCCGTCCTTTCCTTGTTCCCGTGACTTGTCCATCAGGTGCCGTGCCATTTTTACGATGGCCTTCGTTACGTTCTCGGGTTCCATGAACGTCGAGTCGAGTATGACGGCGTCGGGTGCCTTGACCCTCAACCTTGGTGCGTCCTGTCGGTCCCTTTGCCTGATTTCCTTCGTTACTTGGCCGAGGTCCGGGAGACCAAGTTGGAGCATGCGCCGCTTGGCGCGTTCCTCGAGCGAGGCCGTCAGGAATATCTTCAAGTCTGCGTCGGGTAGTATCACCGTGCCGATGTCGCGGCCGTCCATCACGACGTCGTGCTCCCTTGCCACGTTCCTTTGCGTGTCCAATAGGTATTGCCGGACGATGGTGTGGTCGGACAGTTTGGACGCGAGGTCGCCTATCTTCTCCGAGCGTATCATGTCCGATACATCCCGTTGGTCCAATATCGTGCGTTGCCGGCCGTTTTCGTGCCGTACCGTGATGGACATTTCCGAGAGGGCGGAGTCCAGGTCCGTTTCGGGGTGCGCGTCCACGTAATAGGCGACCGCGCGGTACAGGGCGCCCGTGTCGACGTGCAGCATGCCGAGTTCCCTTGCGACGGATTGTGCGGTGCTCGACTTGCCGGCTGCGGCCGGTCCGTCTATGGCTATCGCGAACATTTTCGTTTCTCCTCCTGGAATCGACGTAGAGGGGCCTGGGAGGCCCCACAGTCGATTTTTATTTCGAGTTAGGATAACTTGTTGGGTTTTGATAAAGGGCCTTTAAGGTGCATTCAGGACGTTTCTAGGAGCATGTCCTCGAACTCGGATTCCGTGAGGATCCTTATGCTGAGTTCCCGGGCTTTCTTGAGCTTGCCGCCGGCCTTTTCCCCGGTTATGACGTAGTCCGTTCTTTCGCTCACGGAGCCGGTGGGCTTGGCGCCCAGACTAATCAACTTTTCCTTTATGCCGTCCCGTGAGTAGTTGTCCAACTTGCCGGTGGCCACTACGGTCTTGCCGAGGAATGGGTTGCTTTCGATTACCTTCGTCTCGGGCACCTGGAACCGTACGTATTCGAGTGCGGGCCGCCAGAGCGATTCCTCATGCGGGTCATAGTACCAGTTTATCAAGTTGTCGGACATGGTCCGGCCGAAGTCCTTGATTTCGCTGAAGTCGGCATGTTCCTTCAGGGCTTGCTCGAACTGTTCCCATGACCAGTCGAAGTACCTTGCCAATTCGAGGGACGCGTTGCGGCCGATTTGCGGAATTCCGAGGCCCGCGAGGAACTTGTCCATGGTCCGGTCACGGCTGGATTCGATTGCATCGATTAATTTCTCGTATGATTTCTTGCCGAAGCCGTCCGTTTCGACGATTTCGTCCCGGTACTTGTCTATTCCGTACAGGTCCCCGAAGTTCTTTATCCAGCCCTTGCTGACGAACTTCGAGAGCGTCTGCTCGGATAGGCCGTTTATTTCCATTCGCGTCTTGCTGCAGAAGTGGACGAATCGCTGGACGAGCTTGGCGGAGCAATGTGGATTGTTACAATATAGGTCCATCGTTCCGTTGGCTGACGTCACGATCTCGAGTTCGTTGCCACAGCACGGACATATGGGTAGTTTGTCCTGCAGGTAGGTATCGGACCGTGTCAGGTTCTCGGCGATCTGTGGGATAATCATGTTCGCCTTGTAGACCGTGATCCTGTCCCCGATGCCGAGTCTCAGTTTCCTCACGTTGTTCACGTTGTGGAGGTATGCTTTGTTTACGTTCGTATGATCTATTTCGACGGGGTCGAACACGGCGGTCATGCTGACCTTGCCTGTCCTGGTGGTGGCCAGCTCGACGTCGCGCAGCGTCGTCTCGAACAGCTCGTCGGCCCATTTTAAGGCCATGAGGCTGTTCCTGTGGTGTCCTGTGGCGCCTAGTGATTTGCCGTACTCGAGGTCGTCGTACTCGAATATCAGGCCGTCGACTGGATATTCGTAGTCCTTCGGCTGCATGGCATCGATTGCGTCCTGCAGGGCGTCCATGTCCGTGTATGCCAGCAAGTGGTTCGGCACTACGCTGAAGCCATTAGCCTCCATGAATACCATCTGGTCTATCTTGGTCTCGAACTTCCTGTCCGAGATGAGCTCGAACGCCCAGAACTCGAGCTTGCGTTCGCGGCATTTCTCGGGGTCGAGCTGCCGGACGGAGCCGGACGCGAGGTTCCTGGGATGTCCGTACGGCGTTTCCAGGGCCTGGTTCAGCTCATCGAAGTTCTTCCATGAGATGACGCCTTCGCCTCGCACCTCGAAGTAGCGTTTTTCGTGTACGCGCATGGGGACGTTCAGGAACGTCTTCACGGTGTGCGTGACGTCCTCCCCGACGATGCCGTTCCTGCCGCGCGTGATGCCCTGCTGGAATACGCCGTCCTTGTACCTCAATACCAGCGTCAATCCGTCCAGTTTCCAGGACATGACGACGGGGCGGTTACCGGCAAACTTCTCGATTTCCCGTACGTCCTTCGTCTTGTTTGCCGATAGCATCGGCTGCGTGTGCCGGACCTGTTTTAAGATATTCGACACGTCGCCGGAGACCCTGTCGGTGGGGGAGTCGGGGAACGCGAAACCGTACTTTTCCTCCAGGTCCTTTAGTTCGTCACGGAGCATGTCGTATTCGCGGTCGGTTATCGTCGGTTCGTTCAGGACGTAGTATTCCTGGTCGGCTTGCCTGATTCTTCGTATCAGGTCAAGCATCCGTTCCTGGATGTCTTGCGGTAGGTTCGGCATGGTCGTCACCTCATTCGTCGTAATTGGCCTTGGCCAGGTCCTGCCTTACGGCATCGACCATCGCTTTCGTCTTCTCGATGTGGCCCTCGAGCGTCTCGCAGGCATACCTGTGGGCAAGGGACTTGGCCTGGCCCGGGGTGTCCGCGTAGAACGCGTGGGTCGTTGGGGCCTTCTTGAACGGCATGCGGATGGCCGCGAACCATTCGTTGAATCCGACCTTTCCTGCCAGATCGATTTGAAGGTTCGGCATCTTGAGCACGTACGTCACGTCGGTCTGGTTCGGTGCTACCTGTTTCGTCCACATGGTTAGTATCAGCCTTTCTGTATTGATGTTATGTATTAGTCCCGAGGTCGGCGCTTGGGGGTGAGCGAAGCTCACGATCTTTTGTCGCCATCCAATACTTTGAGGTAAGGGCGGAGCCCGACCGAAAAGTATTGGATAGAGGCATCTGGCCGTAGGCCAGGAGGCTGACCTGCCGCTGGAAGCGGCGTCGGGGCTTGGTTCGTCATCCCGTGCTTTCCAGTACTTGTTCGATGTTCCTGTCGATGCGCTGTTTGGCGCCGAGTAGGAGCTGGTGCAATTGGAATATCGTCTGGGCCTTTGCCTCGTGTTCGGTTTCGGCGACGATCTCGAGGGAACTTTTCTCGAACAGCCTGGTCTGTACCGTTACCTGCCATCTGTCAGGGACGTCCGTCGACACGAGGTCGAGCGTGACGTCGTCGGTTGCGAGCCTGAAAATGTCAGGCTTTGTCGTCTTGTTTACCTGTCGCCACACGGCGCCTCATCTCCTTTTGGTGGTTTTTCACGACCCTGATGCCCATCATGAGGGCTTTTTCCTTGGCATCGTCGAGGTTTTTCGCGGTCACGTCCATGGTCTCGTTCGGGAAGACGTTGCCGGTCATTGTTACCGTGTATACGTTCGGCATCATGGTCGTGCTGAGCGTTATGCAGAGGTTCTCCGTGCTCGTCTGGTACACGTCCGGTACATATGGTTTGGGTAGTTGCGTCCACATGGTTTCTCCTTATATGTCGCATAGGATCGTCGTTTGTCAGGCTTGTTCCAACAGTTGTTCCATGTTCCTGGCGAGCCTTGCCCTTTTTTCGATGAGGGTTCCGTGTGCCAGGTCGACGGCCTTTCTTTTGGCCTTTTCGAGAGTGTCGGCCCTCACATGCGTGGATACGTGCGGGAACAGGGCGCTCCGTATGGAGACGTACCATGCGTCGGGCCAGATGTTTCGTTCGCTGGCCATGAGGTCGATGGATACGTCGTCCGTTTCTAGGCGGTAGCAGTCGGGTTCAGTCGTCTTGTTTATCTGTCGCCACATAGCTTAATCCTCGCACATAGCGCATGGGTGTATTTCGCACATGCATACCTGGAACTTCTTCTCGTAGCGCGGGCATGCCTGGCATGTCGGCACGGGATGGCCGTTTTTGCGGTAGCATCCCTCGTGGCGGTACTCGGACTCGTCGCGGGGCCAGAAGCGGCATCGTTTCGGGTCCTTGTCGCAGACATGGTCCGTGCATCCTTCGCAGTCGTCGTCGTAGATGCGGCGCCTGGTCTCGGACGCCAGCGTCCGGACGAGTGTCGCGTGCATCTCTTCGGGCGTCAGCTTGATTGTCCGTGCCGTCCCATCCGTGAATTTTATCGATAGCATGTCCTGGCCGGCAATCGTGTCGAGCTGTACCCGTACGATCCTGTCGAGGTCCCAGAAGCCGTCGTCGTTGGTGATTATCTTCATGTCGCGTTTTCCTTTCTCCTGTATTCCTCGATGAGTTCGACGGATAGCTGGAGTGCCTTTTCCTTGGCCTCGTCGAGCGTGTCGGCCCTTATGTTCGTGATCTCGCCAGGGAAGTTGGGATCAAAGTTGCCTATTATCATTACCGTGTAGAGCCTTGGCGTCCTCGTGGTGTTGAGCATTACCCGGCATGTGTCCGTGTCGTTTTGGTACATGTCAGGCGTCCAGGGCTTGGGCAGTTGCGTCCACATGCTTTTTCTTTCCTTTCCTCAGGTGCCTGGGCTTGTAGCCCGTGGCGAAGTTCGCGAGCCTACTGCCGTACCTGCGCAGTTGCTTG
>JAAUYS010000080.1 GCA_014804995.1 Clostridia bacterium | reverse complement strand
CAAGAGCATCCTCGTTGGAAAGAGTATTATGCTCTTGTAACATTTGTATATAATCAGGAGCAGTAATTAGTTCGTCTTTTACTATATTACCATATGACTTTCTATAAATAGTACGAATATCATGTTTACTATTTACAACATGTGATATACCATTTAAAGGTGTTATCTCAAATAAATCATCTACACCAGTTGTGGTAGCTAAAACTTTTCTAGGTTTACTATCTACACCCATTAGTTCATCACCTACAACTATATCTTCAACACTCTTTATTGAACCATCAGCCATAATAAATCTTGTGCCTTTACCAAAGCACTTACCTGCTTCTTCAAAATCAATCTCAATAGCTTTCTTACCTACAGCAGCAGATTCATTCTTACCTATTGCAACACTATATAAATTAGAAAGCCAACCAAAGTTTTTCAAACCTTTAGTGGAAACACGATAACCCATTAGAATGTCATCAATAGCTTCACTAATATAACCTCTACGCCAAAAGGTATGTTCCTCATAATGGTCAAGACATTTCTTAGCCATAAATGTAGTAGCACCTTTGTCAGTAAGATAAGCTAACTGGTCTGCAGCAAGTGTCACCGTAATATTAGGATAAAGATTGATAGTATTAGCAGCTTGAGAACCACGCTTATAAGAGAAACCTTTACGACGGGCTTTAGCCTTAGTTAGATGAAACTTATTATTAGCAATAAATTCGTCAATCTTAAAGTTCCAATAATCACCATCCCAATAACGAGGAAAACCCATAACAGTTTCTACATGCTCAGCGCCATCACGTTTAAGTCTTTCTTTTTCTTTAGCATTAGGTGTTCTCTCAATACGCCCGTAATTAAGATAATTGTAATGAGCACCTGTGATGCGTAATGGCTTAAGAAGTGAATGACGATATTCATCAGTAGCAGTAGGATCAAAAAATTTAGGAATATCTTCAAAGTCAAGTCTAGCTTTTATAACAACACCTCTTTTACGTCTAAGAGTTTCTCTTTGCCAAAACGTTTCATAAGCAGGTGTAGTAGAATCATATTCACAATAACTTTGATTTTCATCGAATACATCAGCAACAGCACTTAATCTACCAATATTAATAACGATGAAGTTTATATTCATAAGGATACCACCTGAACCTCCGATAAGAAAATCATTATCTTTATCCATCAGAGGTTTGTTAGTGATATAAGAAGTAGTTTCACTAGCAGGAGAGTATCTGCGTTTATCTTCGCAGATATAATCAATAAAAGGATTATCACCTTTTTTATATCCCCATTTATTATCTGGAGCTTCATGGATACCTTCACAATTATTTTTCCAATAATTATAGATAAACATGAAATTATCAATAGCATCTTGAGTAAACTGATACTTATTATTCATATTAATCTATAACATCAATTGTTGAAGTTCCACCATTATCTATTGTATTATGAGGATCCATAGATTTAGCCATCTCTTTACCTCCACGAACAACAGTCTTTTTAAGTTTAGATTTCTGATATGCTTCCTCAGTATTTTTTAAATCTTCAATTAACTTAGGAAGACCACTAGCAAGTTTAGTAATCTGATTAACATAACCAAGCATATTAGAAATCTCTTCAGAACTAAAAGCATCTTTCTTAAGTGAATCTCTAAGATTCTTATTCATAACTTTAACAAGATCTTTAGCACTCTGAATAGCTTCTATAGAATTAAAGAACATTTCGCCTACAAAGTTAATGTTGTGTTCATTAAGCCAATCAATAGCAACAGCAACATCCTTTGTAGGGCGAAAGTCCTCCGGTAAACCCGAAACGTCAATAGCATATTTAAATGCACCCATTTCAGTAAGACCATTACGTCTTATATAACCATCTTCATCAGCATAACAATCAATGAATCTAAATATCTTATACATTAGCTCTTTGTTATCATGCCAATCATTATATATTTTAGCAAGCTCGGGGACTTTAAGTATTTGTTCGACATTAAGGATTAACTTAGTCCCCTCTATTAACCATACGTGTAACATTGTAATTAATTAAAAGTATTCATATTTAAAATGAAGTCTCACATCTACCTTAGTATCATTTTGACCATAAAATCTCAATATAATAGACGTATCAAAATCACTAGGTACATGACCAGCTATATCTAAATAACCATAAGTACTTTGCATATATCCTACAATCTCCATAATTGAAGAACTTAATAATGTATTAACCATAATACATTCTTCATTATTTAGAGTATAACATTGTAAAGTACCTAACAACAAAAATAAATTAGTATTAGGTTGTCTAATTGTAGGATTACATCTAACTTCCAATTCATCACCATCACTTACATTTGCTTGATAATAAGCATTACCTTTAGAATCAACAAACTTCATCTTACAATCATCACCGGTACCACTTATATTTAATTGCATACCTGTTAAACCAATTGTAGGTGTCGGCGTTGGAGTGGGAGTAGGTGTAGGTTCAGGAGTTACTGTAATATCAATACCATTAATAACAGTATTAAATCTTTTAGTTATACCCCCCCCCTTGAACTATAAACTCTTCTTTGTATCCATTAGGACTGGTATTAATACCAGCATATACAGATATTTTATTATCTTCTTTGTTAGCTTCAAATAAACCTTTAGTAGCCATTAAGTATTATATTTAATATTAAACGAAAGTTCACCGTAAGCAGAATGATCAGGAATATTAAATTTTAATGCGAGAACAATTTTACTATCACCACCATTACCGATAGGTCTAAAAGAATATAAGTAATCCATTAGTCTAATATAATTATCTGCTTGATCAGCACTTAAAGCATTTTCTATATCATTAGTAGTTAATACAAAACCCTCATAACTATTTCCACCACCATTAATATTCAATCTATCCTAAGGAATTACTAAATTAGTAAAAAATACATTATCTAATACATAATCATTAACATATAATACCATACTTGCTAAATAAGGCATATCTTTAAAATTCCAAGTATTAGCAGTAGGATAAATTATATCTAATACAAATAATTCACCTTGTGCATCTGAAGTACAATGAGCTTCATTAAATTGCATAAAGTTATTACCTTGATCAGATTTGATAAGTATAACTTCTCTATAATTTCTTTTATCATCGATAAATGGAAGAATCAATAGTGCGTCTCTAGTAGTCTTCCCTTTAGACTCTGTAGTAAAGTTTTTAATTATACCCCCCCAGTTACATTAAAAGTTTGCTTTTTTACATCAGTGCTCTTATTATCATGAGCACTTACTATAAGTTGTTTGTTTCCATTACCTGTATGTCCTCCTGTATCAGTTTGAACTATAAATATATCTTTTGTTATCATGTTGGAATAATATCTATAAAAAACGTAACTCTTATTGTTTTATCACTATTCATTAATAGTACAAATATTGTACCCTCTTTTTGTTTTATAATACTTTCCATAATGGTATAATATTTGTCATTAGTTATAAATTCAGGAACTGAATAATACATACATACAACAGAATATTCAGTATCATAACTATTTACAATATAGCTACCTTTAATTGGTGTAAAATTAACATCTTGAAACTTATCATTTACATTGATGGTTATTATATCATTACAATTCTGTATATCTTCAACAATATTACTTGGTATATTACCTACACTTGTATCTAGAAAAATAGTAAAATCTTGTAATGATTTATTTACATCAAAATCTTCAAGTCTGCAATAAACTGTAATATCTTCATCAACACCATCTATACCAGAGTTGTCAAACATTATATCACAATTCGCATCGTAACCATTTATGAAGCCATAACTATTAACAGCATCACCAAAAGGTAAACTAATATCTATAAATGAAGTATAACTAGTTATACCATCTTGTTTACAATCAAAAGTTTTCTTTAGCCCCCCCCCTACAATATTGAATTGAGTTTCTCTTTTAGTACTAGCATTACTCGCGGTAACAACTAATTGCTTATCACCACTTCCACTACTTGGAGTAACACTAAAGCCATTCTTTTCCATACTTACATTTAATTAAAGCAATTTCAACATGACCTCTATAAGCCATAAGACCAGCAGTAAGTTGTCTAAGAGCTTCCAGTTCTTGTTCATTAATCTCACAAACATTAATAGAATTTCTAATAGTTTTATGAGTAAGCAAATCAATTTCCTTAATATGTTTATCAATAGTATTGAGTTCAGCTTTAAGACTATCTTCAACAGTTTCAATTAGCTGATAAGATTCTTCAAATATATCTCTAGGAGAATAAGAAGTATATCCATCATTATATTGAACTTCATAACCTTTCTCATCATCAAAATGAATTTCTCTAATACCCTTATAAGGATCTCTACCATGCTTTTCCTTAAACTCACCATAAGTTATAGGTTGAGCATAAACTTTCTTTGTACCTTTATATAATTTCATCCTTTTAAAATATCTAAAGTAAATAGTAATGGAGTTTTATCAATAGCTGTTGCATTAGGAACCATAAATAAAGTTCTTATCAACAAAGTCCCAGGAGTAGCATTGATAACTTCATCGCAATAAATATTACTAATTGTAATTATTTTATTTGCATCTGTTTTATTAGGATATAGCACATCACCTCTATTAACTACTATATCTTTATTAATTAAAAATCTTCCTAGAGTACTTGGCGTTACAATTTTATCAAATATTATTTGTAAACTATTATTAGGAACATTAATAAGATTTAAACCTATATTAGCTTGTGGATAATATTCTTTAGGATAATCACCACCTATACTAGAAACTAAGCTATTAGCAAACAATAATGTTAGCTTATGTTCCTCAAGACATCTAGAAACATTAAAAGATTTACTCAACCCCCCCCTGCAACAACTATATCAGTATCGATAAAATTAATATCAGCACCAACGCTAACACTAAGTTTACCATTGTTACTTCCACTATCAGGAGTAACTGTAACATTTTGTTTTATCATGAACCTTTGTATCTTAATAATTTAATTAATTGTAGTCTAGTATTATTACTAGAATCTATATATGTAACCATATATTCAAATACAACATCACCTGGAGTAATAGCATTATACATTCCCCAAACTAAATTTCTAATAACTAATTGTTTAGTATTACCTTTTAACAATAAATCAAGACCATTAGTAAAATAAGGACTAATATATAATTTTTGTAGTTGAACAATATCATGATTCATATTCAAATATACTTCATATTGACTATCAATAGAATATTCATTAGGTAATACTATACCATTTGGAGCCATTTTAAAGTATATCTCGGGAACCGGTAATGTTGTATCAGCAGTATTAATTGGAATAAAAAAATATTCTTTATAATATTGATTTCTATGACCATCAATAGTATAATACAAATTAGCTTCTGAACTATCTAATATTTTAAAATAATCTTCATCAACTTTAAAATTTCTAATACTACAATTCTTACTTAACCCCCCCCAGTAAACTTTAAATAACTATTAATAAACTTAGGGGTAGCAGGCATTACAACACTAACCTTACCATCATTCTTGCCTGTACTAGGAGTTACCTCATAATTATCTTTTGTCATATTTGCAAATAAAAGAATTAAATATTATCATATTAATGATATTAATACCATTAATACATTTAAAATAATTGACACCGTAGCAACTCTGCGCCAATGAATAGTACGTTTAATATATTTATTTAAATCTTTAAGAGCAGCTTCATGATTAGCTTCAAGTACTCTAATAGATTCTTTAGTTTTATCAAATTCAGTTTCTAGCTTATAAATAGAAATCGTAAGATTATCTATGATACTATCTTGAACAAACACGATTCCATTTAGATGCTTAACTAGAGCAGCATCATATTCACCTTGTTTAAATATCACAGCAATCTTACGATTCTCTTCAGCAGTATAAGTAACTACTGTATCTTTAGAGATTCTCAATTTTGCTCCGTATATATCTAGTGATACTATCATCAGATACAACGGAAGCATCATTGAAATCAGAAATCTCTTTTTCATATTTAATAATTGTTTTTTGTTTTATCTTAGTAAGACTATCAATCAATCGTTCATTATATTCTATAGTCTGTTTAAGATTAAGTATGACATTATCAATAGAATCCAAAACGATAGTGTCATCATAGTAACTCTTGTTATCTTCTTTCTTATCATAAACGATAAAGATTATTACTATAGCTATAAAAATCGCTACAAGTGTACAAGTATCTTTCAACGTCATAATCGTAATTAGACATGCTTTAAGTCTTCAATATTAATCAGTGTATAACTAAATAACTTACCATATAAGAAAGCAGCTTGTTCAACTAAAGGCATAAATTGATCTTCATAATCACGAACACTTTCAAATACTTGACAACCGGCAGAATAAAGACCAATCATACGACTAATCTTCCATTTAGATGCACGATGAATATTAATACCAGCCATTTCGTAATTATATTTACCACTGATATTTAATTTATCATTTTTATCAAAATCTCTATAAAGAGGAAGAGGAGTATTCTGAACAAGTGCTTTATAATCTCCTTTATGCAAACCTAATTTAAAAGCACTTATATATTGTCCTTCTTTAAGAATAGCGCATCCTTTAGAATTAATAGGATTAATCAGATTTAAATCAGAAGGATCTGTAGTAATGCTAAATGCTTTAATAACCCACTTAGTAGCAGCACCACTTATAGGTTCCTTGTAGAAAACAAGCATAAGATCATTAAACTCTTTAGTATTTTCGGTATCACAACGAACACCCCAAATATTAAGATTATACTGACCTTTATCAAATATCTGATATTGCTTAGCTTTAGCTATCTTACGTAACTTATCAATAGTCAAACCAGCAAGAACATCAGCATGTGTATCAATTGCACTCTTTCCCATAACTTAAAGATTATAATTAAATAAATTTGTATTAGCTCTTTTTTCTTTTTCAAGTTGTGCTTTGCGCCAATTACAAATAGATTTAACTTCAGCTTTAAGATACTTAATTGGCACAAATTCAATAACCTCTTCATGAGGCATATCATCGGGAATTAAAGGATTCTCTACAGTACGAATATGACAAAGCATAGTACCAAGATATTTAAATCCCCATTGTTCGATAAGATAAGCATACATACTCAATTGAAGAGAATAATGATTACCTGTTGAATCCTCTAGATGATTTATAGGAAACAACATTCTCTCATGAGTAACAATGTACTTATTCAAATCAATAGTTCCATCTTCTTTTTTACCCCAATAACCACCTTCAAAACGAATAGGTGCTTTATTAGTTTTCCAATCCAAAATAAAAAACTCTTCGCCACGAACAAACAAAATATCAACCAAACCCGAAATGAGCCAATCAGGATGATACACGCCAATTTCAGCATATATCTCAAAGCCAAGACCAGTCATTTCAGCAATGAAACTATAAATAGTCGGATACCTATCTTTTATCCCAACCCTTTCAAAGTAGTTAATATCAAGTTTGCCGTAGCTATGAGTTCTTATAATATCATCAATAGTATATATTCTACCATCAATATAACCATTATTATTAAGATAATAATTATTACAACGTTTAACACATTGTTCAAGAAAATTATGCTTTTCAGTTCCTTTAGCACAAGCCTTATCAGTTTCAACTTTCCATTCAGCAAGAATCTGTTTAGCAGACTTACCTCTATATCTAATATACTTACTGTAATTCTTATGACCAGGAGGAACAGGTCTTGCACCAATATTAGCACAGCTTTGAGCTATACCTTTCCAATCTTTCTCTTCAACGAACTTACCTATAATAGTAGTAGTAGAAATATACTCTCTATCATAAGCATCAGTATATCTATGCTTCTCTTCGTCGAAGAATATCGGTAAATCTCTTGGTACAATGTTCATAATATCTAGCTTTATCTTTTATTCTAGTAAACCTACCCTCTCTAACACCAGCATAATAATCTAACTTTTGTCTTCTAAACTCTCTATGATCAATTCTAAGAGTTTCATCAATATCAAAGTTATGCTCTTTAAGAACATGATAAACTCCATCACGAATAGTAAAAACACCAAGACAAGGAAGATATATCTCTCTATCAAACTTAGACATAGCGTTAGCAACGGTCATACTTTGACTATCAGCTATATCTTCAATAATCATTTTAAAATCAGCTTCATCTTTTACAAATAGAGGAAAATCTTTACACCAAAGTTGAACATCATCATATTTAGTAAAAGTTTTAACCCCTTGATACTTGGTTTTATATTTATAAGTTTTAGGTTCTTTACGACGACCATTAATATAATTAATAATATCGTGATATAGTTTAGATATTTGAATAGGTTTAAGTCTAGAACCAATCATAGTTTAATAAACGACACCTCCAATTTGATTCATACTAACAAGAGTTACATCCCAGAACTCAACTTTATCATTATCATTTAAAATAAGTTTAAGTCTGTCATTGATATTAGCATCTCCTCCATCGCCTATAGTAACATTCTCTTCACCTCCTAGAGCATCAATTAATCTTAAATCATTATTTTTGATTTTAGTATTCATTGAAATACCTTTACCACCATAACTCAAATCAAGAACAACTTCTTGACCTAACATATTATAATATCTATCAGCAGGTACAGCTATACAATAAACAGCTTTTGGTACAGCTCTATCAAGTTCTTTACCACTTGTAACAATAAGAGGTGATACTTCATATCTAGAAGCAATTAAAACTCTTCCATCATTAGTAGCAATATTACAAAGACTGCAATGTGCTTCAATAAGATTTTGAATAGCTTCACCACCTTTAAGGCTTTCAATTTTTTCTTGAATCGTTCTCATAATCATTTTTACTTTAATATAGTTTATATAATCATTAGCATTAAAAAGAGGAGGGACGGCTGAATGAAACGTTTATCTGTAACTATGTGTGTGCATGGCAAAAGAAGTGATACCGTCCCTCCATTGTTTAGATTCCGGTAGCAAATATAATGCTTTTACTCAATATGCAAAAGAATCTTAGCATTATTTTAATCATAAATTGATTTTCCAGCAACATCAGCTTTGCTATGTGTATTACTTTAGATTTACTCAAAATGTTTAAAGGAGGGAGAAAGAAAGGGGATTATAGGGGTATAATAGAGGGAGGTTATATTTATACTCTTATCCTCCTTAATTGAGGTAATGAATTTATTTAATTCATTACCGAATTATTATTCTCAATATTATTATAATTATCTCTAAATATACTTATAGTAGTAATAGTATAACTTAGAGTATTACTAAATATATTTATAGTAGCTTTGAGAAACTTTGTAATCCCCAGTAGGGAAAGAGGGTGAGAAAGGAGCGGCATTCAGAGCATTACTAAGTGTTTTATTAATACTAAAAGTAATGATAATGATACTATTATTGATATTAGTATTACTATTAGTAGTCAAAGGACGTTGCTCCTGTCCTCTCTTTCTCCCTACTGGGGATTGCAAGGCTCTGCAAAGTGATTATTAGTTACAATAGAATTACTAATAGTATTACTCTAAGCATCTATAGTATTAGTAACAATAGCAATTTTCATTTAAATATTTTCTGAAAAGTGATAGTGATACTACAAATAATAATAGTAATCTTAGAATTAAAGCAATTGAATAAAGTTATAATAAAGATTTTAATAATAATATAAAATATTAAGATGATAGAGTTATAGATTATATAGTTATAGATGGTTAGGTTTAGGGTTTTGATTAGAGTTGTTAGAGTTGTTAGAGTAATGTGTTTGAGTTTGCTAGAGATGGTCTTGGTATTACTATAGGTACTAAAAGGAATCCGGAGATTGTTGAGAGAGGGTGAGAGTGAGAACCTCCTTATTTCGACCCACCCCTTTAAAACTTTTGGGGAAATGCCCCGGATGATATTTACACAGATAATGATTTCTCTAAAACGAAATTAATTATTGGAATGCTAATACTAGGTCGACAATCTTTCCTAGTATTAGTATTGATTTTGATAATGTTTAACCTTTAAAATAAATTATTATGAAAACTGTTTACATTACGAATTGTTATGGAAAATGTGTTATCTTTAATGTAACTGAGATTTCTGTCAAAGATTATGCTTGTACTATTGTATTTGATACAATGGAATTAGCAGAGTATTATGCACGTAAAATGTATAATGATTGTGGTATATCTTGTTTTATCGGAGATAATGATGTTACATTTGATGATTCGGGATTAACTATTAAATTTCATTAAGCATGTATGGTACTAGCCTAGGTTCGATTCCTAGGCATGCTACAATGCACAATAGTGGTGCAGATAATCAAATTTCTAACTTACAAAATTATTTAATTATGGAAACAAAAATTATGTTCCCCGAAGTGAAGAGAGTTAATGCTGTAGTATTGAACAAAGCTATTGAGATTGGCAATGATGCTAATGACTACAAGCGTTATAAACTTGATGCTAACACAATTGACGGTGAACCAATCAATGATTTATTCATTGGTGAGAAACTATTAAATAAGATAGATTCTCTCTTTGGTAAATTTGTTGATGTAGTTTACAAAGAGTGTATTGCTGGAGTTACTCAATACTTCAAGGATGAATTTGAAGATGACGATGAGGAAATAGATTATGAAGATGCTGTTTATACTCATCATTATGATCATAAGCAAATAGTTGATATTCAGTGTACAAATGATATTAACTTATTGCTTGCGTGTGCTAAGGCTGGTATGAAAGATCTTTATGCTGACCTTAGAGATTTACAAAAGTAATATGGTATTTGGGGAGGTTCGATTCCTCCCTTACTTTCAATGCACTTATTGCAGATAATCAATTAATTAATTCTTAAATTTATCTTATTATGAACAGTTTAGTTTGTTTATGGAATGTTTTTACTAAAAAGATGGTAACATTTACAACTAGAGAGTGTGTTGTAAAATCATTATTATCTTATAATAGATTTGATGATGTTCGTGTTACTTGGATTACTTGTAATACAGAAGATGATGCTTTATGTCTTAAAAATTATTTTAAGGATTTAGAAGTTGATTCTTATATTAGTAAGAATGATGTATGCGTCGAAAATTATGAAATTAAGGAAGTTGTTTATGATTATTAAATTTATCTTATTATGATTGGAGTTACTCTTAGAAATACATCTAATAATTGTATTATAGATGTTCCATTTTTTAATTTTGGTGTTTCTTCTATTACAAGAGATAAAAATGCTCTAAAAAATGAGTTATATTTCTTTTGTAAGGATAGTGTTGTGGCTAATACTTTAGCTAATTATCTTAAAGATCAAGATGCTGTAGCTAATGTTAGTGATTGTGTTGTTAAAGTGTATCATTGTTTTGTTAATGAATTTTATTAAGTTATGGATGAAGACTTTAATGAATTTAGTGAAGTTCTTGCAGAGGGTTTAGAAAACCTTACTGATACTCCTAGAGATTGGTAAGATTATAGAGAGATTACTATTATTAGTAGTCTCTCTTTTTTTATGACCTACAAACTCCGTCTAATCACCACTACAAACACCCTTATTGAATTTGGGCGAGTGAGTGCACTTGCTCATAGTATTAACAATTTAAATCTAAAAGTTATGGCAGAAATGAATGCACCTTTGCGGATGATGGTTACTGGAGAAGTAATCGATGTGAAAGAGATGTTAAAAGAAAACTACAAAAAGAAGAACTCTAACGAATCTAAGTTTAAACACGATTGCTATTTGGTAACCGTTGATCCTCTTAACGGTAATCCTATGGTTGACGTTTATGTTACCTTTGCTCAATGGGACAAATACGGTATGTCCGCTATTCTGTTTGAAGGTAATATTGTGAACGTAATCATGGATCAATGTATTGCCGGCGAAACTACGTACTATGATGAGAATGATGAGATTCAGTATCATACTGCCTCTTATAATTCTTTTGCTGGTGCTAAGAATGTCGGAGAGACAGCTTTGATTGGTGTCTTTATGAAGCAAGGTCTTGTGCCGTCTGTGGTTAAGGAATTTATCAATTGTGTCGTTACTAATCGTAATCGGCAGAAAGCAAAGATTTCTAATCCCGGAGCTGCTAAAGAACCTGTGGTGAGTGAAACTGGTGAAACATCTATTGAGGATTAGTGTTAATCCTTTTCTCTGGTAAGTGATGGAGCTACTACTGTGTAGCTTCATTGCTTACTTTTTTTTGCCGTGAGCAATCCGTTTAATCAGCAGAATATTATTAATACTATTAAGTTTATACAAGATAGTAATAATATATTTTGTTAGTTGTAACGTCCGTTTAATCGACAGAAAGTAGAACAAGAGTATAAAGAGAATTATGAAGATGTTTGAGATAAACAGAATTATTTAGAGGATTAGGAGTATAGAGTTTAGAGTTTTGAGAATAGTGTTGAGAGTAAAGTGGAGAGTGGAGCTACTTCCACAACCTCTATCACAACTCTTATCAATTCTTTCATTTCTCCTCCTAATTAAATAAATTCTTTAATCTCTCATTCTAACAACTTTTTTCTAATTATTTCATTATCCTTTTTAACTTTAACCAAAAACTCTTTTTCAATGACTCTTTTAGAAATAATGTTTGCTCTAACAATTATATTATTAATGTTAAGTGTAATAGCAATAGAGCTTGGAAACTTCACTAAAAACAAAACAGAAATAATTATAGGTAAAATATTATTAACACTTGTAATAGTAGTATTATTATTTTGTTTAATACCTATATTTTATATAAAACTTTTAATTTAAAAATCATTTTTATGAATACTTCAGAAACACTAGTGATAACACAAGGATCATTATTAGTATTATCTTTAATTTTTGCATTAACTAGTTTAATTTGTTTAACAATAACAACTAGTGCAAAATACACAAGCAAACATGAAAAAATAGACAAACTAGGAGTAGTATTAATTATAAGTGCTACTATACTGATAATATTAGCTATAATATTAATACCCATAATACATTTATTAATTTAAAAATAAACAAAATGAAATCATCTTACATTTTAGCTAGTTGTGCTTTAATATGTTTCTTTATTTTATTAATAACTGAAACAGTATTAGCATTAGCTTCAAAAAAAGAATTTTCAATATTTGAAAGAATACTATTTGTAATAGGTTTTATTTCATTTGTATCATCAATGATTGTATCATTAATAGGTTATTAATCTAAATCTAAAATTATGGAAATTGCAATTTTAACACTAGTATCCTTATTTTTATTATTATCGTTTGTAGGAATATTAACTAACGACGATGATGTATTAAAAGGAATCATAGCTACATTATGTATAATATCTGTAGCTATTATCACATTGTCAACTGTTCAATCAGTATCAATTTTAATTTCAAAATAATATGATTTACGTTATAATTATTTTACTTTTAGCTTGTGCATGTATTGCAGGTTGGGCAGATGCAGATATAGATGTTAAATTAGGAAAATTCTATGTTAATGATAAAAGAAGAGAATTAAACAAAAGATTATTCCTTATGAGATTTATATGTGTATTAATAGGTATTCTATTAGTTTCTTTACTTATAAAAGTATGGGAAAAAGATCATCCATCAGCAATAGATGTATATCGAGATAAAACAGAACTTCGAATAATTGAAATGATTGAAGGAACAGAATTGGTTAAGAAAGACACAGTAGTAATCTTTAAAAAATAACAAATGATTGCAGTTAATTCACTATTACAAGGAGGATTAATCTTCTTTGTATTTTCATTAGCTATATTGCTAATGATAGCTTCTTTTAGAAAAACAATATCACCTGATGTAATAAAAGTATTTGGAACAATATTCTTGTTATCATTTTTTTTATCTATGTCATTTGTTATTGTAGCAGCAATAATATCTTTAACAATTTAAACTTTATCTTATGAAACTCTTTATTGATGACCATTTCTACATCAGTGCTATGAATGATGGACATGAAACATTTAATTGCAGAATCATGGAATTAGTTCATGGAATAGGAATGGATCCAGCTTACATAACAGAACCAAAAGAAGATCTAGAAGACATTGTAGGATCTATAGTTTATGAAAGTGATATATTTTCAGAAACTAGTAGAACCGTACATTCTACACAAGCATTATGTGAATATCACAAACAATGTTTAGTAGAATTGTTAAAGAGCGATTATTAATAGTATTTTGTATATATTGTGCTGTATTATGTATTACGTATGCCGTATGATATATACAGAATATTTTACTCTTTTTCAAATTAAACTTAATAGAACTAAACTAAAACAACTACAAATATGAAATTGAAACTACTTATTAGTATAAAATATGATCCTAAAGCAAATTGTACAACAGAAGATTTGACAAAAGCTATAAATAATGCCTTGATAGACGCATTATGGGACACAGTTAGAGATGAAAATAATAATAGTTTACATTATGATTTAAATATTACAGAACTATGAAAAACTTAACCTTAAAAATAACTATTCCAATAAGTATTGTTGGCAGACGCTATGAAGTTAGAGATAACTCTTGGATACGTAATGTAATTACAAATGAAGACGCATATTTATTTGCATCTAATAGTATTCTAGAAACTTATTCTAACTACGATGATGGTAAATTAACTATTGTATCAGAACCATATACTGATGCTATAGAATGTCCTATTGGTGAATTTATAAAAAGAACTTTTATAAATGTTCACAGTAATAAAACAAATAATATATATAGAACTCTGTATGTTAAAGATAATATATTATGAAACGTAAAGATCCTATTTATATTCCAAATTCTGTTAATAAGACTTATGCTCTAAGACGATTCAATAAAAGATTTACTTCTTTAGAGCCTAGTGAAAAAGAATGTGTTCGTGAATATAAGATTCAAAAACAATTAGCAAAGAAAAGAAAATGAAAACAATAGCTAATTTTGAAAGACTTAGAACTATTAAAGTAGGAAAGATTGTTAAGATCTCTCCTATTAATAAAGTTGTTCAATGTTGTAATGTAGATTACGTAGATGATATATCAAATTTAGATAACTCATTTAGATGTTATAAACATTGTGCTTTATATGATAAAGTTAATTATCAATGTATAAGAGATAAAAATAATTTTATAGCATTAGATGCTTGTGTAATGAGTGAACGTCCTGATAAAATTAGTGTTTATTTTAAAGAAATTGAGAATGAAGAAAATAAAGATAATTAATGATTTAAAACAACTTAGAAATATTCCTATTGACAGTATTATTAAACTTAATACTGCCAATAAAAAAGATTACATTAAAGTTCTTAAATTTAATTTATTTAATAAAACTTGTAGTAATTGTTATTTTTATAAAAATAAATCATGTATAATTAGAAACACAAATATTTGTAGCAATATTATAAGAAAAGATAACACAAGTGTTATATTTAAGAAATTAACAAAATTAGAACTATTAAAGAAAATGCTATGGATACTATAATTACATTATCTCAATTAGCTGAAACAAATATAGGAGATATAGTTGATATTGATATGTTTGATATTAAAGCTAAAGTAGAAGTTAAAGCAATAGATGAAAAAGTTGATGATGTTGATGATATATGCGATAAGTGTGCATTATATAATGAGCATATTACTTATTGTTGTATTGCTTGTGTTACAAATAAAAGAGAATGTTATTTTAAGAAGCTATGATTACAAATATTGAAAAATTAAAAGATTTACCTGTCGGTACAGTTGAAGAACTCGATGCTGAGGGAATTAAAGGTAAATTTAAAGTATTAGATTTAAATACAATTGGTGGTATAGAATGCCCTTGTTGTAATTGTATATTATATGAGGACGATAGTGTATGTCTTAATGCTAAATGCTGTACTCCTGATTTTAGAAGTGATAATAAAGATGTTATATTTTTAAAACCTTAAACTATGCGTAAATTTAAAATTGGTGATAAGGTTAGAATTACTGAAAAGATTCGTGATTGTAAATCAACTTCTCAAGATATGCTAGATTATATAGGAGAGATTAGAACTGTTACAGATATAGCATATGGAGGAGATTTTATATCTCTTGATATACCTTATAATACATTTATTTGGGATTGTAAAGGATTAGAATTAATAGCTCATACATATCTTTTACATTGTGTAAAACCAAGACTTACAGAAAATGAACCTAATACACATACTAGAGCTATTATGACTTTAGATCATCCTATTACACCAAATGATATAACTAATTTTGAAAATGATTATAATAAACTTGTTGTTGGATTTAGTAAATTTGAATAAACTATGATTATAAAAATTAATAGAGATTCTGACGATATTAAATATCCTTGTCTAGGATATTATGCAGAAGATCCAAATAGAATTATTCTATTTGTTAATGATCATGCTGGAGTAGTTATAACTGGTGTTGATTGTGGCACTTATGCAGAAAATTGAGATCATGATTGGATTCCTTTTATGGTGAAGTAATAATGATTAATAATTAAGCTATGGAAATAAAAGAAGTTAATTTAAAAAGATATGTACCTGGTAAAGATGAAGCTATAAAGTTTACAATTAGAAAATATAATCATTACACCAAAGAAATGGAAGATTGTGATGTATATTCAGATTCTTCTGTTATGATAGATATTAATGATGCTACAAACATTCAAGTAATATCTATTAAAGAATATAATGATTATATTAAAAGTCATAATGTCGCATTAGGTACAATGTAAATAATTATGGGAGCTTATGTAATTAGAAATTTAACGACTTTAGGTGATGAAAAACCTGATACTCTTATACAATTTATAGATAAGAGTGTTAATACGTATCCTATATTTTTACGTTGTATAGCTAATACAAAATATCGCACTCTTTGTAAAAATTGTTATTTTTATAATACTCAATATTGTCATTTGATAAGATGTTCTTATAGTACTAGAACAGATAAATTAAATGTAATATATTCAGTTGTTTTCGATAATATAGTAAAAGAAGAAATTAAATCTTTATCTATTGGTGGTACTATGCAACAAATAACAGAAGTTGCTGAGAAACTTAATGAAATGTATGCTGAAGTTAGTAGACCTAAAGAACATAGTGATTCAGAAGATATGATTACTATACTTAAAGATATACATAGAACTTTAAAAGAAATTTGTAATAATCAAAAATTGATATTTGAATATCTTAAACTTAATCTAGAAAAATATGGAAATGTGTAAAGTATGTGTATGTATGTTTAGACGTACTGCGGATAAACCTTATGAAAGAGGTATTAACATCTTTAATGAAGATAATAAATCTATTATCATAGATAAAGAAGGAAAATTAGTAACTGAAATTTACGATAATACCTCTATTTCTGATGATGGTTGTTTTATTACTAAACTTTAGCTACTATGATTAAAATTTACAACAATCTTATTCCTTTTAAAGGATTTATCTGTATGACTTTTCTTTGTTTTCTTTTTATTCGTAAAGAATATAAAGGTACAATTAAATTGTCTAAAAACGTAATCAATCACGAAGGTATTCATAGTATTCAGCAAATAGAACTTCTTATTGCTGATATTATCATTTGTTCTATCTTATGTTGGACACTTGGCTTGTCATGGTGGTGGTTGTTAGTTGGAATACTATTCCCAGTAATATTATATATACTATGCTGGTTAATAGAAATTCTTTTGCCTCCTTATGATCATGCTTATGGTAATATTTGTTTTGAATCAGAAGCTATTTATAATGAATATGATTTTAATTATATCAAATATCGCCTAAAGCATCCTTTTAGATGGTTAAAATATATACCTAATAAAAAGTATCCTTATTTAAATAATTATCAACGTAGAAAATTACATGTGAAATGAAAAAGTTATTTATCTTACTAGTGCTATGTGCATTAATGACGAGTTGTATTAGTATTAGTATTACTACAACTAAGAAACCTGAAGACAAACAAAGTGTTGACTTTGATAGTATTAATATTAATTACAATCAGCCGTGGAAGAGAAATTCGTAATACCTTGTGTAATGGTTCCACTGGAACTATTCGAGCAACAATTCACCACAATGCTTACTATGATAAATGATAAACAAATATCAGAACTTATTAATATGATTGATTCTTTTACAGATTATATTGATAAAAAGATTAGTGAGGGTTGTATGAATGATGAGAATCATCAGTATTTCGGTATAACTTCTAGTTATATTAGATATGCTACGCACATGTTTCTATTAGCAATATATAAGAAGCGTCCTCTTGAACAATATGAAGAAGAAGCTCTTGTAGAACTAGAGAACATGATGTTTGAGAATATGAGCAAACAATCTGTAGCTAAATATGTTGAAGCTAATGGTCGTCGTAAAGAATATTACGATAATATAAAATGTGAACCTGAATTTGAAACTAATAAACCTAGAGGTAGTGTTGAAATGAGAATTGTTAAACCCGTTGGAGATGCTTAATTATGTATGTATATTTAATAAATGATATAACAGGAGAAGCCATATTTACATCTAATGGAGTAGAATGTGTATATGGTAAAGAGATACACTTTAAGAAACAAAGCTATACAAAGTTTCTTGCAGATTATTTAACGAGTATTATTAGAGAATATGGTATAAGAGGAGAATTACAACAAATAACGTATGCTGCCGATATTGCCAATTCTATAGTTATTGCTCAAAAGAATCTAACTGTCGTTGTATCTTGTGAAGCTATAGCAGAATATGATGCTCAATGTGCTGTTGCTTATAATGGCTCTGCAACCCCCAGTAGGGAATAAGATGCGGATAGGAGCAACACTATGAGTATTACTCGGAAGACTTTGTGATTACGTTTGGTTCTGTTTCAGCTACGATTATATTAAGAATGAAGAGTTGGTCATTTCTGATATTTTCGTAGCTGAATTAAAGATTTAAAACGTTTTAAATGACATTCTATTGGCTTTAATTAGTCAAGTGAGCTTAGAAATCGAATTATAAATTAAATTAAACTGAAATCTTATGGAAGTAGTAATAGCACCTTATAGAGTAACAGATATAGACTCTAATGAAGCAAGAATAATATCTAATGTAAAAATGATTGAGGAGGATGACCAGTCTTATACACTTTGTTTTGCATCATTACAAGCGTATAGTAAAGCATGCTTATCAATTCATTCAGTATGCACAATGACTAAATCAGATAATGATTTATATGTAGTTATTCACAAGGATTCATTAATGGCAGTATTAGTATGAAAGTAACATTGTTTTCACCTAACGAAGATAAAAGTACGCATGTAGAGGTATTAGGTGTTGAAAGAACTAAGACACATAATATATTACTATGTCTTACAGAAGAGAAAGCTGTAGAATTGTCAAGTATATTAGGATTATTAGGAATACCTTTTACTCATAAGAAAATATTATTCTTTAATGCAATATACGTAAGCAATGAATACACCTCTTAATCAATCGTTACGAGTAGTAAATGAACCATATACATATATACCAGCAGGACAAGTAGGAGAAGTTAAGTTAGTAAATATAGAAACTAATGAAGCATTTGTAGCTAAAGTAAAAGCAATAGAAGTAAAAAATGTAATGCACCAGTGTGCTATACATCATTGCGATCTAAAGACTTTAGCAAGTTGCTCCGGTTGTCGTTGTATGGCTGGTGGTCGTAAAGATGGTAAAGCTGTTGTTTTTGAACTTATTGAATTTAAATCTGAATAAATGATTGATTATAATATTCTAAATAAGTTTGCTGAACAAAGAGAAGGTTTTGTTAATTCTATTAAAGGTGAACCAACACTTTGCAGTAATTGTCATACACGTTATAAATTAGACATGGATGAACAAGATTCTGTTTGTGTTAATTGTGGTACACTTTATAGAAAAGGTAAAATCTATGGAAAACCAGCTAAAGGAGTTATATATTGTACTAAAGATGATAGAACAATTATAGCACCTGTTTGTGATACATGGGAGAATACAAATAAACATCTTAATAGAACATTACAACTACTTAAATGTAGTTATGCTAATCTAGATGAATGTATTCTACATGAAATTGCAACTGATAACAAAAATTCTATAACTATAAATTTTAAAGATATGCTATGACAGAAAATGATTTTAAACCTAATGATCGAGTTGTAACATCTAGAGGAATTTATGGTAGTATTGTTGAGATAAATGATAATAAAGCTGTCGTTAATATTAATAAGAAACAGATTACGGTTAATGTTAATCAATTGATTGCAGTTAATGATAAACCGTATGTTGTTTGTTATTGTACCGATGGTTATAATGAATTTAATCAACGTATTACTTTACCTAAACAATTCAATCTATTTGATTTTAATGATCCTTTAAAGAATCCTTTACTTGATCATTGTATGAAAGTAATTTCAAATACTCATAAAGAACATTTTACTATTTTCAAAATTAAATTTTAAATTATGGAAGCTATTTTAACTTATTCGCTTATTTCAGCAGAATTGAAAAAAGGTATGTATGTATTGGTAAATAACAAACTTGGTTATATTAAATCCATTACAGAAGAAAAGGTTGTTGTTGCTTATTATGATGAAGTTGACAATCTGTTGCCTTTACGTAATATTGAATTTACTAAAGATGCTATTCAGCCGATTCAAGATTCAGTACTCAAATTACTAGCTGTTGTAAACAACAATCCTATTTCTATAAATCATGGTAATTATAGAAAACTTCTGAATCCTATGCTTACATTTAAAGCAGGTTCTAAAGAATCTTATATTACTAAGTTTATAGAAACAAAAGAATGGATTAAACCTATTGTTGGTGAAATTCGTTCTATCTATTCTAAGTTGCAACCTGATGATATTGTATCTATTATTAGTATCGAGGATATTGATAAATATGAACTTTACAATATTCAAGAACGTGTTGCTAAAGTAATTAAGTTCTTAGGTGAAGATAAGTATGAAGTACAATTTGGTTCTACTGAAAAGACTGGAGTTGTAGTTCGTGCTAATATGAAAAAGGAAGAAGATGATACATTTAACGTATTTGATGTTATGGAATTTGATACTCTTAAAAGTCTTGTTGAATCTGGCAAGGCTAAAACTATAGAAGCAAAAGGTAAAGCTGGTAAAACAACAGATAAACCCAAACGTGTAAATCCTTTCACTCGTGTGATGCAAAGTGATTGGAAAGCTGTTTATGACAGACTTACAGAAGAAAGTGAAGAACCTCAATGGTTAGCCGTTAATGAAAAGACTAATCAAAGACTTACCATTTGCATTCCTACAACTAATATCCCTACTCATCAGTTCAGTGGTTATGATAATAACTATTGGATTCCTGGTACGGTTAAAGAGTGTGAAAATCCTACCGCAGATATGAATCGTTTTGTTCCTTTTAGAGAGAACTTACCTATTTTCGGAAGTATTACTACAGCTGAACTTGGTGGTAAACAATTTACTTATTTTATGCTTGATAATGCTAAGCAAGAAGTTGTTAATCGCTATATTTGGGCTAATAGAGATTTGACAGAAGAGAGACGTTCTGCATTGACTATTGCTAAACTTCCGACGCTTTGAGTTAAATAAGAGAGTAGTCTTAGTACTACTCTCTTTAATCTTAAAATTATGAGAGAAATTATAGTTAAAAAAACATTGTATAAGTATCACGAATTGCCTAATAGTGATGCTAAAAGAAAAGCTAAGTTAGAGTATATATATTATCAAAGAAGTAATAAAGAATTTGAAACTATTGCTACTGATTCTCTAAAAGAGTATGGTTTTGAAGAAATTAATCTTTGCTATGATATTAAATTATCTCTAAGTGATTATATTTATTTTAGTGCTATTATACCTATTGATAAATTATTTGAAGATAGTGAATTTGATTTAGGTATTACTAAAGATGATAACTTCAAATATAATGCTTTAGATACTTTTGAATCTATAGAATTTAAAAGATATGATAATAAATTATGTATAGGCGTAATTGGTGATAATAGTTGGTGCAATTGCGATGATTATATGAAGTTTGTAGATGCTTGTGAAAGATTCTACAATACTATTAGTGATCATCTTGAAAAAGATGCTTATTCATATTTCTCAGAAGTTTCAGATGATGAAATTATAGATGCTGAATATGAATATGAAGAGGATGGTACTTGGTATCATGATATAATTTATTAACATGAATCTATCTTTAATTGAATTAGTAAAACCGTATGAACAAATTAATATTAGTTTTCAACAGTTTATACTCCGTATTACAAATGGTACTGGTAACTTTCATGAGTTTGCTACTAGTTTATCTTGGCGTTCACAGCTGGGAATGGTTCTTACTTATCTCGATGTTGTACATAATTGCTCTATTTGTATTGTACCTAATGGTGGAATGGTCGTCAAGAAAATCAACGAAAGACAATATTGTGTGGCTACACTTATCACTGAACCTGCTACCGATTGTATGGTTCGTTATTATCGTTGTATCGAACTTGCTTTCCAATATCTAACAAAACCATTTTAATATGAGTGAATATAACGTTGATGCAATTTTAAAAAAAGCTAGTCGTATCAATGTTGATTATTTTAAAGAACAACAAGAAGATGCTATTAATGAGATATGGAAGTGGTGGCAAAGCAGAGACATTAGTTTTACTCTTTCTGGTTATGCTGGAACAGGTAAGACTTTTATTATGCGTCATTTGGTTAAATATCTTATAACAAATGGTGTTTGTGTTACAGCTCCTACTCATAAAGCTCTTCGAGTTCTTGAGAATAGTTCTGGTAAAAAAGGTATGACTATTCAATCTCTTTGTGGCTTAAGACCTGATGTTGATGTAGAAGATTATGATATTGAAAATCCTTCATTTAAGGTTATTGGTGATCAAAAGATGAAGGAATATAAACTTATTATCGTAGATGAATGTTCTATGGTTAATCCTGGTTTATTTCAACTTCTTATTAAAACTGCTAATCAATTTAAGGTTAAAATACTTTTCTTAGGTGATGAACTACAGATTCCTTATGTTGTTAAATCTACTAAAGAAAAACAAGCAGATAAGAATAGAATTAGCCCTGCTTTTACAAATACTGATAAACATTTTCGATTAACTCAAATTGTACGACAGGAAAAAGGTAATCCATTGCTTGAACTATTTGGTATTATCCGTTCAGATCTTGTTAATGGTACAACAAACTTTTATCAATATATTCTAGAAAATAGAGGTGAGTGTAATGACAGAGGAGAGGGATTTACTATAATGAATAAAGTTGATTTCAGTAACAAAGTTGTTGAGATTTTTAGTTCCCAAGAATTTAGTAATGATATTAACTATGTTCGTTGTATAGCCTATACTAATGAATGTGTTCGTTATTGGAATACTTTTATTAGAACAAATGTATTGAACAATCCTACAACTATGATTACCAAAGATGATATGTTTACTGCATATCGTACTGTGTTTGATGAATTTAAATCTCCTATTATTGTAAATAGTGAAGATTATATTGTAGAGAATATGAGGTATTATGTAGCCGATAATAAATTAGCTTGTTATTGTGTAACGCTTCGTTCTGCATTTGATGGTAAAGTAACTCCTATGTTTAAGATTGTTGATTTTTGGGATGATGATAATATGTCTATCTTTGCTAGACTTATCAATGCTATTCACTATAAAGCTCTGAATGGTACTGAAAGAACTAGATGGTTTAGATATTTTAGATTTAAAGATGTTCATCTTATGATGACAGACTTTAGATTATCTCCCGATAATAAGAATAGAATTGTTGGTAAAGATATAGACTATGGGTATGGATTGACTGCTCATAAAAGTCAAGGTTCTACTTTTCAAAATGTGTGTATTGATTTAGATGACATTATTTATGCTCGTACTAAATATAATACTCGTGTTAGAAGAGAACCAAGAGAAGCTCTTAGATTGCTTTATGTAGCTATGTCTAGAGCTAGTAAACATGCTTATTTAAAACTATAATTATGGCTAAAGATGATATTATTTTAAGCAAAAAACATGGAGTTAATCCTAGTATGATGATATGTCCTATTTGTGGCGAAACTACTGGAGTAGCTTTACTTGGTAAACTAAAAGGAGATGCTGAAGCTCCTAGACAAATACTTGGAACACATCCTTGTAAAGAATGTGAAGAAAAAGCAGGTACTGATAAAGTATATATTTTATCTATAGATGAAGATCATAGCTTGCAAGGATATGTTTTAGTTCCTAAAAGTATTCTTACTATTGATGTTAGAGGATGTGTTATTGCTATGCACAAAAAAGAATTTGATGAAGTATTTGCTGATGCAATTAATAAATCTAAAAATGCTAGTTGACAAAGATCAAATTGAGAATATTGATGAAATTTATGTATTAAGAGAATGTTGGAATATGCCTTGTGGTATGGGTAGTGGTCAGACTATAATCAATGGTCGTTGGATGATACCTATTACTTATGTAGCAAAAGAATGTTCTATGAGTGAAATTGAAGTTTTAGAACATCATCTATTTGCTAGTGGTTTAAATGTTGATAATCTTGGTAGTATGGATTTCATTAAAGCTAAATGTGCTGGATTAGGTATTAAGATGAATGCTGTTAATTGTTCTACTCTTAAATATAAGAATGGTAATAGTGTATTTGCAGATGTTTCCGCTTAATGTCGCTCATGTCCACATCTATTCCTCTACTGGGGATTGCAAAGTGTTTAATAATTAATTTAAGTGTTATGGCATTAGTTCAAGTAAAAGAATGTTTTCTTAATGGTGAAAGTATGTGTTTGTATGAGCCTATGAACTTTCAACAATACAAACAATTAACTAACATTGAATCTAATCAATATGATGATTTAACAAAAGGATTTCATGTTAATATTTTAGATACTAATCTTTTTATTCCTGCTAGTGACGGTTATCGTTTTTTAGAATTACCTGACGAATTTAGAGATTATTGTGGGGAGGTTTAATAAGTTGTTAGGTGAGCTTCCTAAAGATGAAACACTTGATTATTGTGATGCTTGTGAGTTATGTATTAGGAACTCAATGACCCCCAGTAGGGGAAATGGTGTGGACAGGAGCGGTACTATAATGCACTTAGTTACTGCTCCTAGTCCTGCTGATTGTAGAAGTAAAATAATACTTAGTGGTAATACTGGTAAATTAGTTAGACGTATCTTAAATGATAAAGGTCTTCTTAATTTATCGTATTTCACTAGTATTGTTAAATGTGGTGTTAATTCTCAAGTTAAGTCTAATCATATAAGCTCTTGCTTTCCTAGACTTAAACGTGAGATTGAAAGAATTAATCCTAGTATGTTTATAGTATATGGTAAGAATCCTTATTTTATAATTAAAGGTAGTGAAGCTAAAGGTATGGAGGGTATTGAATTATTACCTAATAATAAGATTCTTATTAGAACTGCTAGTCTTGAATATATGAAAGTTCAAAATGATTATTCTTTTTTAGATAGAGCTTATGATATTGCTATAGATGCTTATCGTAAGTTTATTAATAAGTGGGTAAACTTCTAGTTATGGAAACGTATATTTATGACTTGGAGATATATAGGAATTTCTTTAGTCTTAGTGCTATTCCTTATAAAACTCCACAAGATGTTATAGATATATATATTAAAATGGATTTAGCTAAAAATAAAGAAGCTAAGCAAGATATTCTAAAAGCTATTGGTGCTAAAACATTTTATATATATAGATATGTTAGTAATGATACTAATCCTGCTACACCTTTTCCTATGTATGATGATAGTAAGAACTATTCAGCAGGTATCACTCAAATATTACAATTCTTTAAAGTACATAAAACTCTTATTGGTTATAATAGTTATAACTATGATATGACTATGCTTGATATATTTATTCATTATGCTCCTAGTTTTGATCCTCGTACTGGATTAAGAATAGATGCTAATGGTAATAAGAAGCATATTACTGAGTTTATGTATGAACATTCACAAAAGTGTATTGCTGAAACTGATGGTTGGATATATCGAAAGATGCTTGATTTTTATAAAGGTCGTAGATATTATAGACCTTTTACTGATTTCGATATTCAAAAGATTCTATATCTAGATAAATCTAAAACTGCTCTTAAAGCTGTTATGATTGTTCTTAAATGGTATAGGATTCAAGATCTGCCTATTCATTATAGTCATCTTATTAGACCTAAAGATATTGAAAATGTTCTTGACTATAATATGAATGATGTTCTAGGTACTGATTGTTTAGTTAAGAATCAACAAGCTGAACTTGATTTAAGAGCAGAGTTGTCTGACTTATTCAATATAGACCTGCGTAATATGTCTAGAAGTTCTATTGGTAAAAGTCTTATGACTAAGTTCTATTCTGAAAAGAGTGGTCTTCAACCTCATGAGTTTATTGATTTAAGAACTGAAAGAAGTTCAGTACCTATTCATAAAATTATAAAGAGTAATATTAAATTTCAAACTCCTTTTTATCAAACTATACTTGATGAATTACATAAACATTCTATACGTATAGGTCTTGGTACACCTAAGAGGTCAGAGATTAAAGAAGAAAAGATTACTCCTTATATTAAAGTTAGAACTTGGAAGAAGAGTTTTCAAAATATTGAATTTATTTCTAATGATAAAGGATATACATTAGCTACTGGTGGTTTACATAGTAAAGATGATCCTAAGATTATTTGGGCTAATCCTGGTGAAGCTCTTGCTGATCCTGATGTGAATTCAATGTATCCCAGTTTTATTATTAATTATGCTGTTTGTCCTCATCATCTTGTACCTAGTATATTTCTTGGTATTGTAAAGTGGCTTACTGAAACTCGATTGGAAGCTAAACACACAGGACAGAAACATAAAGCTAATGGTCTTAAGATTGTTATTAATAGAATATATGGTGCTTTAAAGGATGCTATGGATTATCTATATGATCCTGAATGTACCTTTACTGTTACTATTAATTTGCAATTACTTCTTTGTAATCTTATTGAACGTTTTGAGCTTGCAGGTTTTGATGTATTATCTGCTAATACAGATGGTTTGTTAATTAGAAGACCTTTTGCTAGACTAGATGAGTTTAATAGTATTACAAAGGATTGGGAAGAATATAGTAAACTTACTCTAGAAACTGAAGTTTTTGAAAAGTATTGTAGAAGTGCCGTAAATAGTTATATAGCTGTCGGATATGGATTTTATGATGCTGTTCAAGAATGGAATAGATGTGGTAGATATGTTACTAAGAAAGGTAAAGAATGTACTACATTAGATAAAATAGAAGCTGAGTTTATTAAATATAAAGGAGATTTTCTACAAGAAGTTGAATACAATAAAGGTTTTGAATATCCTGTTGTTAAAATAGCTCTTAAGAATTATCTCTTGTATAATACAGATATTTCTGAATTTATACATAGCTATATACATAGTAATCCTAAAGCTATTTATGATTATTGTTTTAGTCAAAAGGTAAATCATAAATATACTACTGTATATAGAACAATTCAAGATGGTAAACCTGTTGCTTTAAAACTCCAAAAGCATAATAGATTTTATATCTGTAATAGTGGAGGAGGTTCTGTTGTTAAAGCTGTTATAGAAAGAAGCGATGAATTTCAATATGGTGATGATTTGAGTAAATATCCTATGTTTGAAGAAACGTCTCTTGTTGCTGGTGAAAAGGTTATGGTTTTTAATGATTATGAACTTAAAGATGATTACAATATAAACTTTGGGTTTTATATAAATGAAGCTAATAAAGTTTTATATGGTAATGGTAAGACAGGTAAAGGTGCTAAGCTAGGAATTAATAATAATAGTAATAATCTATTTGGTTGGTGATATGGCACGACTAATGAGAGAAGAGATACTAAAGAAATTTTATGTTGATAGGATTCATGCTACTAAGAATGTAGCTATTCATTATATTGAAGAAGCCTTTAACGATTTCTTTATAACATATCCTTTTAATGAAAAGAAGATAGTTGAATATAAAGATAAAGATATGCTTAATCATATTATATTTGACTTACTTCGTATGCTTGGTGATCCAGCATATAGAACTTATGAACTTCTAATTGATTACGTATATGATATTTATAATCGTACTGAATTAGAACATTCTGCTAGAATTAATTTTGAAAATATAAAGTTTAAAGATGTCAACTAATGATACAATAGTTATTGATAACTATGAGCTTAAACGTAGTTATTCTAAAGCTCTTGAAGAAGCTATAAGAATAATTAAAACTGAGGAATATAATATGATTTATAAAACATTTAAATATATTTGTATTCCTTATAAGAATGATACTTATAAAATAGCTAGGTCATTTTGTACAAACGATAGTCCTAAATATTTTGAAGGATTGGTTGTACATGATGTTAAGTCTAATATTTCATATAAACCTATAAAAAGAAATGGAAAAAGAATACGATATTGCAAGTAGATATAGACGTATCTATGAGGGCATTAAAAAATGGCAACAAATAGGTTATAAAGGTATATTTCAATATACTGAAAGAATGAATCTTCCTACTATATTGAGTAGTGTTATAGAGCATAATGACGTTACAATACAAGAACCTTTTACTATTATTGTTGTTCCTAATTTAGCCTTAAAGGATACTATACGTAAAGTCACAACTGGTCAAGGTAAGATTAAAGTTTTATATATTCAAGATTATATTGATTTACATAAAAAGTTTAATGGTATCAGTTGTTCTTGTCTTATTATAATAGATGTTACTAATAATAGTTATTACACAAATAAGCAATTTGTTACAGCTTGGTCTAAAACTAAATGTGATAGATTGCTTGGTATAACTAGTAAAAGTATAACACCTATTTCTAAAGAAAGATTTGCTAAGTTAGCATTTCCAATCATTGACGTTATTACTAAACAAGAAGCTCTAGATAATGGTTGGATTTCTCCTACAGTTATTTATAATGTAGGTCTTGAGTTTACTTCTGAAGAGAAAAATGTTTATAGAAGTCTTACTGAAAATATTACAAATACTATAAGTATATTTAAAGGTAAGACTAAGATGATTAACCATGATTTTAAAAAACTTACTAAGTGCTCAACAGATTTAATTGCAGATGATTTTGCATTGATTACTGCTTGTGCTAGAGGTCTAAATTGGGTTAATAATCTTACTGATAAAGCAGAACATATACATAGTGAATTAGTTCGTAATATGTTAGCTAATATAATGGGTTGGAAAGAAGATCTAGATTTATCTAATGATTATAATAAACAATTAGATATGTATTGGAAGCCCGATAATATTAAAGCTCGTGCTGAAAGTTTTATTGAAGCTGTAGCTAAAAGACAAGCTCTGTATAGTAACAATAAAAGTAAAAGAGCGGCTATAGATTATATAGTTGAGCATCTTAATACAAAAGCTATTGTTCTTAATCAAGATACAAATATTGCAGACTATATAGAAACTATTCCTGAATGTATGTGTTATTATAAGAACATGAACTCTCGTATGTGCTATGATGAGAATGGTGTTCCTTATAAGTATGGTTCTGGTGCTAAGAAAGGTGACCCTAAACTATTTGGTCCTATAGGTATTAAAAAAGAATGTATTAAAAACTTTACTGGTGATAGATGTAAGGTTATTGCTACTAATGAAGTTGCTCATTCTGACTTTGATATTGCAGGATTGAATCTAATAGTATGCACAGCTCCATATTGTAAGCCATTTTATACGGTAGGAGACAACAAAAACCAGTCTCCATATATAAATAAGGTATCAGTAATAATATGGCTTTATATGCAAGATTTCGTACTGGATTCAGATGAATACAAGACTTCTAAAGAGAAAGAAAAGTTAATCAATAGTCAAGAGAGTGCTAAGTGTGATATTGTTTGGGTTAATTCTCTTGCTGATGTTAAATTCTAAGATTAATAATTTTTTCTAATAATATTTTTGGTGATTCAAAAACTTAATGTATATTTGCCAATGGAAAATGATGTCAAACTAAATACACCAATGAGCGAAACAGAAGTTACAGAAATTAGTGCTAAGGTTGAAAGTAAAGCAACTACTGATGTTACTACTAAAGCAGAAACTAAGGCTGTTGCTACTAAACAAGTTACTAAAGATGTAATTACACGAAATCTTGCTGTTCTTAAAGATTATAGAGCTTTTGCAGAGAGTCTTAAAGATACTGATTTAGGTGCAAGATTTACGGAGAACAAAACTATAGATGGAAAAGTTACCGAAGTTATTAACATTGATAATATGGTTACGTGTTTATTAACCGGTGCTGAAATAGGACTTTCACCTATGACTTCTCTTGCTTATGGTAGAAACCTTAATCTTGACGCTATTCAAAAAGTTGAACTTGGTAAGACTTTAGGTCTTTCTGTTACTGCTTCTCTTAAAAACATTTTTGTATTTGAGACTGGTGGTAATAGACAAGTTTATACTGGTATCAATGTTGTTGAGGGATGTCTTAATAAACACGGTATTGATATTGTTATTGATGAAGATTATGTTCCAGTTTATAACTACCTTAATCTTCAAAATAAAGTTCAGATTCTAGAGTTTAATCCAGAGCGTCATATTGATGTTAATGATTATAATGATGCTTACGTGGATAAAATGATGAAAGAAAAAGGAATGGTTCCAGTTGCTAAATCTATTTCTACTTATAGAACTACGGTTACTCTAATTAGAAAAGAAAAGAAGACTACTGTTTCTTATACTTTACAAGAAGCTATTGATGCTGAACTTAAAAGTGGTGTTAGTTCCATTACTGGTCAACAAGTTAAAGGTAAAGATAATTGGAACAAACACACTCGTTCTCTTATGAGAAAAATGGCAATCATGATTGCAGCTCGTATTTGTGCTAATGATTTACTTAATGGTATGTATAGTGATTTTGAAATTAGTCAAGCTCCTACTATACCTGACGAAGAGATTAATGCTCAATATGTTGAAGCTGAAATTGTAAATTAAGCTAATATACTATCTTACAAACATTCATTTAATTTATCTCGAATCTATCTTACTATAATAGTTTTTTCTTACACGCACTATCTTACAATTGTTTCTTTTCACTATCTTACTTATATCTATCTTATTTCTAAATAAACTAATAAAAATAAAGTATCATGGAAAAAATGAATTTTGATTTTTTGAAAGCAGGTATTAACGAGGGTCGTTTTGCAACTGTTGCTAAGAATGTTAAAGTTTCTGATGAAATTCGTCCGGAATTTATCGCTAACATTTCTATTAACAAGATGTCTTTGAATGGTCTTGCTACTCGTATGTTGGGTGTTGAGCATGGTGATTATCTGAAAGCTATGGTTCTGACTGGTGCTCAATGTGAGGGTGATCTGAATAAGAAGTTCTTCATCATGGTATCTAAGACTGCACAGGACGATATGATGAAACTGGCTGCTGTTGGTGGTGAAGCTGGTGTTGGTCGTAAATTGTTCTTGTCTTATGCCGCTTGTTATTCTCAATTCTTGCAGAATACGGAAGATGCTCAAGCTATTACTCCGGATAAGTTGGCTGAACTTGGATATGCTTACGGTGTTCAGAAGACTGATAAAGCAGGTAAGACTTATACCAAATATACCGCTAATCGTGAAGTACACTTTGAGTTGGTAGATACCGGTGTTGATTATCCGAATGCTGATGGTTCTATGAGCCGTATCTATGCTTGTGTTAATGCACAGGTTATTGAACGTCCATATGACGCTTCTGCTGTAGCTGAGGATGATGAAGAGACTACTACGAAAGCTCCGGAAGTTGTAGAAGATGCTCCGAATGCTGAAACTGCATCTGATGAAACAGAGATTTAATTCCTGCTTGAATAAATCAATATCTATCTTATGAGTAGAGGAGTGAAAGCTCCTCTATTTTTTCACTACTAAATTTATACTAAAATGAGTGAAGTTAATGTTGGTGTTGTAGGTTTTGAAGAAGTCGTTGTAACCTCGGATAAAAAGTTTAAACCCCGTGCTGAATTTAATAATCTGTGTCTTGGTTCTTTGGTATCTGTAGAGATTAAAGAAACTACTACACCGAAAATTGATGACAAAGGTATTGCATCTACTTATGAATATGCAGGTATTCCTGTTCCGACTTTAGTCTTCCGTTATAAAGAAGCTCATACAGCAGAAGATGAAGTTGACAGATACTATAGCGATTCTTATAGAATTGTTACTACTAAGAAGAGTGATGGTTCTGCTGTAGATGCTAAGACGTTTAGTTCTATTTTGATGGAAACTTATCGTCATTGTCGTCATAGACTGGATGCTTATAAGGGTTGCGCTAATTTTGAAGAGCCGGGATTCCCGAAGCCTATTGACATGAATGCTACAATTAATGATAGAATTGAAGCATGGCGTTCTTTCTGTCAATTCTTTGTTAATGCTTTTAATAAAGGTAAAGAAGGTAAGCCGGTATTTATTAATGAAGATGGTTCTGATATTCTTGTATGGATGAAGCTCATTGCTCATTATCCTGATCGTAAATATCTGTCTGTTCCTGGTTTTGTTGGTGAGGGTTATGTAGAGAGATATACAGAGGGTAAGAAACCGTCTATTGAGATTAAACCGGGTGAGACCATTGTTCTTGCTGAAGGAGCTGACGATGACAAGAAAGATAGCAAAGCTGCTACGGCTGCTGTGTCTATGGGTTATGGTGATGCTCCTGCTGGTATGACGGCTGAAGCTGTTAATGCTTTGCAGGAAAAGTATGCAGGTGGTAAGTACTAATCTACTTATTGGTTCATGTTTTGATGTTGAGGGAGTGCCTACGGGTACTCCCTTTTTTTTTGTGTCTTTAAATTAACGAATTATGATTCTAACTCTTTATAATGCTAAAAATGGTCATCCTATTAATAAATGGGGTACACCTAATAACACAATTGCTGAAAAAGTTAAAGCTATTGTAGATCCAGTTCTAGAAGATACTGATTTACGTTTAGCTATTCATGAAGATGAATATAATGAAAAAATGGAGACTATTGCTTTATCTAATAAAATAGTAAATGTTATAAAGCAATATATGGAAGAACATACTGCTAAACCTCATCCTAGACCTCCTTTTAGACCTCCGTTTGAACCAGGATGTGGAACTGATAAACCTAACAGACCGGATACTGAACATAAGCCTAATAGACCTAATCATTGTGATCACAAGGTTCCTAATTTAGACAAATGTCCTTTTGATAAAGATGTAGCTATTTGTCATAAATGTCATAAACCTTGTGCTGAAGATAATGATAATGAAGGAGAACATTATCATGGCTCTGATAAGTGTAATATAAAACGCTAAATGTCGCTCCTTACCTCACCTTGTTCCCTACTGGTGATTGTAAAGTATTTCAAGATGTAATTATGTGGGCTACTACAGATAAAGAATATATTATTAAAACTCTAGACCAAGTACATATATTTTCTGTCTTTCTTAATATTCCGGAAGATGAGATTATAAGATGTACTTGTGTACGTAATTACAAAATCTCTAATCCTCTTAGATATGATCCTAATCCATCTGTTGGTTTTAGATGGTATGGTGATAAACTTATTATGAGAGATTTTGCTGATTATAAATTTAGAGGTGATGTATTTGAAATTGTAGGTATTGTTTTAAAAAAGAATTGTAATAATAATATTGATTTTACAGAAATCTGTTCTGCTATAATAGAACATGCTTCTGATAAGATGAATGATACTGCTTATATTTTTAAAGTTCACAATAGTAATATTAAAGCTGCTAATAGTGACTTTAAAAGTATAAGTACTGAACTAAGAGATTTTACATTTTACGATTATAGATACTTTAATCAATTTGGTATTACTAATGATTTAATTGATAAGTTTGTTAAGTGTGTTAATAGATTTACAATTGATGGTATTACTAATCCTTATTATTATACTCGTAAAGACCCATGCTATCAATATCAGATTCAAACGAACGCCATTAAGCTCTATTTTCCATTCAGAAATAAGAAAATGAGTAATAGGTTCATTACGAATAATAAATGCCCCTTAGAAGAGATTCAAACGATTGCAATGACCGATTATAAGCTATTAATCAAAAGTCAGAAAGACAAGATGCTTCTATATCGAATACTGCGAGAACTCAATATTACTAATGTAGGTGTTCATGTTATAAGTAGTGAAACTGCTAAGTTACCTAATGATATTGTACAGGTTTTAAAAGATACTACTCATAATAAAATATTTGTTTTATTTGATACAGATACTACAGGTATTAATAGTGCTAACGAATATAAAGCTAATTATAACTTTTATCCTTTGTTTTTTACTAAAGGTTATCCAGCTAAAGATCCTACAGATCTAGTTCGTATGACTAGTTATGAGTTTGTTAAAGATAAGTTTAAGAATATGTATTTAAATGATATTATAAATGCCAAAGATTGAAACACTTTGTTCCGATGCTAAACGTTTGTTAGTTAATGGAATACCTCTTCGTATTAGAGAAAATGGTACTAGATATTTTTTGTATCCTTTATCTAAAGAAGATTATAAAATTGTATCTGATGCTATAACTAGTTTGAAAGAGAATATTGCTAATAAGTCTTATGATAATTCACAAATTATAATATCAGATTTTGTTTCTAAATGGGGATTTAATCCTTTTAAAGAAGGGGCTTTTATGGGTTCTACTAAGATTAAATCTGATGAGGATTATGAAGTTATTAAAACTTTATTTGAAAAGACTGATGGTAAAAATCCAGTTACTAATGAGACTTTAGGTAGTTATCAATGTTTCTGTCATAAAAAGTTTAAAGGTATTTCTTATGCTCCACATCCTACTATTAAGTCTAGTTGGGACTGTATGTTAATAGCTTATAATAATCCTCCTTTTGCTGTTGTCTTATCACATAAAATTAATGCTGATGGCGAACGTGTTTGGTCCGAATGAAGTTATGTATAAGCGTGATGCTCTAGGTCATATTGTCTATTGGGCTATCTGTTCTGATGGTTTATATGATAAGGTGACACATGGAGTATTAGGTAGTAAAACAGAACCAGAAGCTACACTTAGACTTCATACTAAAACCTCTTATAGTTCTGAAGTTAAACGTAAAAGAGATAGAGGTTATAAGTTTGCTAAAGATTATGGAATTGATGATACTCAATATGAGAGTGTTAATCAATTATATGATTTGCTAGATACTAAGATACCTAAGTATCTTACTGATGCAAATAACGTTGATAAACCTATGAAGTGTCAAAAGTTTCGTAGGGGTGTATTTGATTATTCTAATGGTGCTCTTGCAGATCCTAAGATTAATGGTGTAAGATGTACTATTAGACTTGATGAGGTTGATAATGGATTATTTGGTAAAACTCATGAAGTTGTTATTCGTAGCAAAGAGGGTTTACGATATAATGTAAAACATATTGAAGAAACTTTTGCGAAGTATGTATATTCTTATCACGAATATAAAGATATTGTATTTGATGGTGAGCTTTATATTTATGGTCAAAAGAATACTTCTATTGGAGGAGCTGCTCGTAATCCTTTGAATCCTCTTCACAAATATTTGCAATTTGTTAATTTTGATCTTAGTATTCCTGATATGAGTAATCGTGATAGATTTCATCTTAGGAGAGAGATATTAAAATTAGCTGCAATTAATGCTGGAACAATAGGCTTTGAAGAAACTGAAGAATTTAGTAAACCTATTCATGTTCAATATAATCCTGCTGAGCATTATCTTGCTAGAAAAGGTATCATTGTGTCTTTATGTTCAACTAATATAAGGAACGATGATGATGTTGAAGCATATAGAGATGTTTGTATTGATCAAGGTTATGAGGGTTGTGTTGTTCGTTCTAAAGTAGCTGAATATCAATTTGGCTCTAGACCATTAACTATGATGAAAGCTAAGAAATGTGAAGAAGCTGAATTTCTTTGTATAGATATTAAAATTGATTCTATTACTAAAGAAGTTAATGGTAAAACTATTACAAATGAATATGCTAAATTTGTATGTAGGAATGACCTTAATGATGAAATATTTGAAGTTAAGCCTACATCTGTATATAATGGGATCAAAGATGAAACTATGGAATCTCCTTATATACTTAGTCATAAAAGTGAATTTATAGGTAAGATGCTTGCTGTTAAATTCTATGAACGTACTGATAAAAAGATACCATTTAATGCTAATGCTTTTGGTGTTAGAGATTATGAAAATATAGATTAAACTATGGAAGAAAGTCCTTTTAAAGAAAATGATGAGCCTATCATGTCTAATGATACTAAAGCTCAAAAAGAACTTGATAACTTAAAAATAACAACTTCTAAATATAAGAATCTTGTTATTGATGGAGTTACTATACCGTCTATTGTTTTAACAACTAGTAGTGAAGCTCCGTATTCTATAACAAAACCTAGAAATGTAGGCGATGTTACTAGTGATGAACGTAATTGGTTAATGTCTAATATTAATTTTATTATGACTGATGCTGGAGATTTTATTCCTGTATCTAGTGGTAATCAATTAGCTTTTTATCAGACTCTTTTACGTATTTGTTATTTTATTGTTCATCATAACATACCTATAGATGTAATTCCTAAAGAAAAGGAATTTAAGTTATTGAACATTTGTCAACTTATAGAAGATGGTCAATGTGATACTAGTTATGAACCTGAATTTAAAATAGACCTTAGTATTAGTATGAAAAGTAATGTTTCTACTAAAGGTCATGCCTTAGTTAAATATAATAACTTTGTTAAAGGCGTTATTAGAGGTGAATTAGTTAATTATGTTTCTAAGAATACTCATTATGTAGCTGATGTTGTAGGTAACATTACTTTTAATGATATTGATATGCTTAAGAACTATTTTGATAGAATCTTAAGTGAAGATCCTTATCCTGGAGATAATAACATATTTAAGCTCTTAGCTGATCTTAAACCTATTTATCTCAATAATATTTGTAAGACTACAGATACATTTAGTTTCTATGCTAATCCTAAAGCATGGATTGCTAAAACTAAATTAACTTATGGTCCTGAATGTGCTTTTAATATTATTATTAAACCTAAATTTGTTGGTGATATTAATCTTACTACATGGCATGCTAATTTTAAAGATATTGAACTTAAAATGGAACAATTATCTAATAAAATTAAAAAACTTACTGAAAAATATGTATTTAAAAAATAGTAACTATGGATGGTGTAACTTCTGTTAATAAAGAAATATTTCGTAGATACTTTATTGCTTCTTTATGTTCTATAGGTATTGATATTAAAGAAGCTAATGTGTTTTGTACAGATGCTTCTACTAAGAAACTTTCTGATTTTGGTATTTGTCATGTTATATCTCAAAAAATTGATGATTTCATGATGGAACGTGTTAAAGATTACAAAGGTTGTATGCCTAGTGATAATTGGAAAAAGATTGTTGAATATAATTTTAATGATGATTAATATGAACGGAGTAATGAATATACAAATAGTAGATATTGATAAGTATCAAGAATTTACTAAAACAACTGATATATATCCTAAGAATGAATTCAATCTTGGATATAAAGCCTTAGGTCTTACTGGTGAAGCTGGAGAAGTTGCTGATAAAATTAAGAAGTTTTATCGTGGTGATAAACCTCTTGATGAAGAATATAAAAAGGAGATTGTTAAAGAACTCGGTGATGTTCTTTGGTATATAGCTGCAATTACAACAGAACTTGGTATAAATATGTCTGAAGTAGTAATGGCTAATGTTGTTAAACTTAGTGAACGTAAAGCTAACGGTAATATTCAAGGCAATGGAGATAACAGATAGATTTAAGGATGAAGTATTAAATCCTAGGCATTATTGTGATGATCCTAGTGGTGTTGAATGTATTCAAATCACTCGTCACAGAGATTTTAATATTGGCAATGCTATTAAGTATCTTTGGCGTCATGGTTTAAAGTATCACAATGCTGAAACTATGGTAGAAGACGAGATTAAAGATCTTAATAAAGCTATATACTATATTAAGGATGAAATCGAACGTCTCGGTGGTATTTGTTTGTATGAACCTATTAATAAAGATAAAGAATGATTTCTTTTGTAAAACCTAGTGTTAATGGTTATAAAGCAGATACTTTCTATGGTGGTCTGCAACTTGCTGAATTGGCTGGTAGAAATTGTTATAAGACCGAGGGTAAAGCATCCCCCGGTTCTTATAAAGATTTTCTTTTAAATACTATTATAAAACGTGGTCATACTAGTATTCTTGAGCATTGTCCTTGTTATTTTCTATTTGATACTTATAAATATGAAAATAAAGAATATGATACAGAGATTATTAATATTATAGATTCTCCTTATAGTAGGAAAGTTGTTGGGTCTAGTGATGTAAGATGTTACACTAATCTTAGAATTGTTTATGAAAAACATGAACGTTTTGCTCTTGATATGATTAATTGTAATCCTTCTCATTTTGATGAGCTATTAAAAGAGTATGCTACAGAATGGTTCACACCTGCTATAGATGATGAATTTATTCGTTATACTATGAATATCACTACTCAACGTTCTACAGTTGACGAATTAGTTCGTGAACGTATTACAAGTATGGCTGTAGAATCTACAAGATGGTGTGACTATTCTGAAGATGGTAAACATAAGATGACTTTCTGTATTCCTCATTGGGTTAAGAATCATATATTTGATAAATGTTTCCAAGATGTTATCGATATTTATAATGATTATGAAAAAGATGATACTAATGAAAATTCTAATCTTTATAGATTGCTTAACATAACAGAGTCTTTAATACATCATTATGAAGATGATGATAATGAAGATAGAAAAAGAGCTTATGAATATATTGCTCTAGCTATTAGATCTACTATTGAATATAATGTGCTTAGAGATGAATATAATCTTAAACCTCAAGATGCTAGAGAGTTTTTACCTCTTGGTATTAAGTCTGATATTATTTATACAGCTTATTATGCTGATTGGAAAGTAATTCTACTTAAACGACTTTATGATGCTCTTGGTAAAGCACATCCTAATATGCACATTATAATGCAAGATATTCAATTACACTTAGATGGACTGCGAAAAAAAGAAAGTTGAAGTGAATAGGTATGATGCTCTTATTAGTCTTATTGATTATTTAAGACATAATACTTTACCTAAAGATGTTTATATTGTTTCTCAAAATAGTATAGAAATACATTATAGAGTGTATAATAGAATAGATACTAATACTCTTGTTGGACAAAGAGTTGATGGTACTTATGAAATTATTCACGTTACAGATTGTTATGCTAAAGTTAAATGTGTAATCTTTAAAGATATTGAAGATTATACTATGTATCAACCTGAACTTAATTTTGCTGATTAAGATATGAATATATTTGAAATCCAATCCAAGATAGATGAGATATTAAGTGAAGCTATAGATAATGAGGGAGATATTGGTGAAAGCAGACTTGAAGAATTAGCTATTGCACAAGAAGAACTAGAGCAGAAACTATATGCTTATGCTTTTGTTTGTGATAGATTTGATTCGGATATTGCTTTACTTAAGCAATATAAAGCTGCACTAGATAGTCGTATAAAGACTAATGAAAGTAAAAAAGCTAAGCTGAAACAAATCATCGCTGATACTATATGGAAGTATGGGGATCCTGTTATGAAGAAAGGTGAACCTACTGGAGCATATAGTCTTAAAACTACTAATATGACAATGACTGTTAAAAAGGTTAATGACGTAGAAGTAGAAAATGATATGGCTAATGAATATCTTCAAACTATTAAAGGAGATATTCTTGAGAATAAAGTTAGTACTGAAACTCTTGAACAAATTAATGAGTTTGCTAAGTGTACTATAGATATGAAGTTTACTCCTAATAAGTTTATTAATATAATTAAAACTCTTAAAGAACATGGTTGTTTTATTGAGAAACAAGATATTAATATTACTTATACTAAAACTGATTTGATTAAAGTTCTTAATGAAAGACCTGAGAATCTTGATGCTTGGACTTTAACTGAAAAAGATTCACTTACAATTAGAAAGTAAATTATGCCAGTAACTAATTACATTAGACGAAAGAATGTACTTAATTCTATTAGTTCATCTATTGTAGATTTAAGTATGGAAGATGCTATTAAAGAAGCAGGTCTTGATTTTGAAGTAGGTATTACTGAAACTAGAGTTAGATTAGAGAATCCTTATCATAAGATAGATCCTGTTCAGCATCCTCATGAGTATCTACTTTATCAGGTACCTGATTCTTTTGCTACTTATCGTAAAGATACTAACTATATATTTGGCGCTGTAGGTTCTAAATATCAAGTTGTTCAAAATAGTGTTGCTCTAGATTTTATAGAACAAGTTTGTAACTATGATAGATCTGTTAGAATAGAAACAGCTGGTTGTTATAAGAATGGAGCTTCTATGTTAGTTACAGCTAAATTTCCTGATTCGTTAAGACTTACTGATGACGATGATATTGATAGATATTTATTGTTTACAAATAGTCATGATGGGTCTGGAGCTATTAAATGTGCTGTAACTAATATAAGAGTTATATGTAATAATATGTTGAATCAAGCACTTAATAATAGTACACAACAATTCTCATTTAAACATACACGTAATGTACAAGAATCTATTATGATGGCTGTTGAAGAAATAAGACATACTTATGCTTATTCGGAAGTTATGCGTGAAGAACTTGAAGCTCTTAGGAGTATTAAGATTGCTGATGCTAATGTTAAAGGATATGTTTATAAGTTGTTTCTTAATTCTGAACAACAAGCATATATGAAAGTTACACCTAATATATATTCTGCTGACACTGAAATTATTAGTACAAAACTTAAAAATAAAATTGGTTCTGTGCTAGATGTTATTGAAAAAGGTGTTGGTCAAGAAAAACATAGAGGTACATTATTGTGGTTATATAATGGTGTTAGTTGTTACATTAACAATGTAGCTAATTATAATAGTGAAACTGATAGATTTATTTCTTTGACACAAGGTGGAAGTTATAGACTTAATCAGAGAGCTTATGATTTAGCTAAGAGTGCTATTAAAGCTGCATAATGGAAGAAAGAATATATAAATGTTATATCGAATGTGATGGTAATGTAATTACTCGTAAACCTGATGGAACTATGATTCCTCAATTTACAGGTAATTGGACAATATTACATAAAGTGATGAAGTATGCTACAGCTGATGCTAGATTTAAAGCTCAAGCTAAATCTCTTGATCCAGATTTATATATAGGTAATATTGTTTATATAATGCGTAATCCTAGTAATGGTAAAATGTTTGAAGTATCTGTTACTTTTCTTGCTAGGATGCTTAAATTTATTATTCCTGCTCCTAAAGTTGATTTTAGTGAAGCATAAAGTGTAGCTAAGTGTTGCTCCTATCCTCACTTTGTTCCCTACTGGTAGTTGGTGAGTACATAAAAGCATTTCTAAGCGTCTATAATTATCGGTATGAGTAATTGTTAAACCTGCCATAAATTAATTAATATATGAAGCCGAGAGAAGCTCTGAAAGGCTTATAGATACTCTCCAATCCCCAGTAGGGAAAGAGGTGAGGTTGCGTGCAACACTTAGCATAACTAATAGTAAACTTATAAGCACAAAAAAGAGGACTATCTGTATTACCAGTAGTCCTCTTTCTTTTTTTAAGTCCAACGTATGGAGTATTTACTTAAAAATGTAATCATTTGTAGTATTGGGTTCTGTTTCATATAATAAGTATCATTTTTAGGAAGATTCCATATTTTATGAAATTGACTCTTAACTGGAACAGCTTTTTGTAGAGAAACATTAAGTTTACTCTTACCTTTATAAGTACCTCTATCATAAACAAGATCTTCTTCATCTAACACAAGTGGTGCTATAGTAGAATAAAATAGTAAGTCTTGCCAATGACCTAAAGTAGTTTCAAAAGGTATAGGAGCTTCTGTAGTACGTTTATAAAATGAATAGATACCACCAGGACTTGTCTCATATAATTCAGTTTGTACACCATAGATAGCATACGTAAGCATTGCAAATGCTGTTGAATTATCAAGATCGTCGTCATCATCTTTCATATTATAAAGAATACAAGCTAGAAGACTTAAACCTATAAGAGTACATAAATTAAATGTAGTACGTCTTATATTAGCTTGCTCTTGTTTAGGCATAATCTTATATCTAAACATTAAATCTTTAAACATATAAGATATAGCAGCAAATGCTTTAATAACAGCTTTGCTTTTAAGTAAGAAATCAGTATCTTCACCTTTTTCTCTAGCTTCTTTTAAAGTATTTTTATAAGCATAACTGATATTAGATGTCAACCAACTAAAGAAATCTGTATAAGCACCACTTCTATATGCTTCAAGACGTTCATCAAATATAATATGACCAACACGCTTACCATAATGTCTAATGAAGTTAGGTCTAAGCCACTTACGGAATTGAAGTAGTACTTCACCAAACATCATACCAGACAAAGCCGATTTATCAAAAGTATTATAAATACCATGCAAGCTATGATTAACGCCTTTAACTTTACCTAAGAATTTAGCAAATACTTCTTGATCAATACCACTATTTTCTTTAATAGTAGCCATGCCATTTTTAAGTTCAAAAGCATCTCTAACTGTACCATATTTTTCAAATTCAGTACGACCTTGTTTCATTGCTTCTTGATATTTGGTAACAAATTCTTTCTTTTGTTCTTTAGTAAAGTTATTACCTTTATAAAATATAAATGCTTCAATGTTCTTAAACAGCTCTTGATTATTACCTCTATGTGTTTCAACATCTTTCACATATTGTCTGTAAGCATCACGTTGACTATCTGTAAGAATAGATTCAAAAACTTTTTCTCTAATACTTCTAGTATATTGTTCATAGTTCATTATTTCGCCTTTAACAATTCTATGAGTATCAAGAGTAGATAAGAACATAGTAAATTGTAAATAATGTTCACCTCCACTATTCGGAAAATACATTACATTATCCCACTTAGATAATACATTAGTAGCAAGACTAACTTTATTATCAAATCCAGCTTCATTTTGATCTTCAAATATATTACCTGCCAGTTTGATAAGAGCTACATCTAAGTTATCACTTTCGTGTTCACCAAGACTAGCAAGTAATGCAGGTATAGCTTTAAAGTATCTTTCATGAGCTTTAAGCAAAGCTTTTTGATTAGTAAATTCTCCACCAACAGCTTCACTTACAATATTTATATGACCTGTACCAATATTCTTAACGGCAGCAGTTAAGTTCAACCACATAAGTGATTTACTATTAGCAGTATGAAGAACATTGATTATTTGATCAGCTACACTATTTATTCTATTTTTACCTTCAAAACTATCAAACCATTCTTTATATCTAGTATAAATTCTAGTACCTTTACCACTTTCTGGTACGACTTCTGATTTCTTAGTAAATGAAGATAAAATCTTATTAACAACATTTTTATTCTTAGCACTATTCTTTCTAGCATGAAATTCATTCATACCAAGAACAGATTGAAGAAGAAGAAGTTCAGGTTCAAATTCACGTCTTGTTCTAATAGTTCTAAGTTGATGTATATAATTAAATATAACATTAACAGGGTCATAATTAACTCTATTATCTATCTTAGCAATTTGTTCTATTTTAAGATAGTTATTGTAATCAACTACATCGTAAAGAGTTTTTATTTCTTTAGTATAACCTTTAGATTTAGCATTATTATTAACCTTTTCGATGAATGAATCGTAATTATCAATTTCACTCATGTCAACAAAGTTAATCTTCTTAGTACCTTTAATCTTAGGTCTATTCAAAGCAGTGGCTTTCAAATAGTATTGAGTTTCACCAGCTAATGTATTAATATAATCGTCTTCTTCAAGATCATGCCATCCAAAGAATTGTTTAACTACATCAGCATTAGAAGATTGAATAAAGCTAGGAAAGAATGAACCATTTCTAACAGTATTAGGCATGGCAACATCATTTAATTCCATAAATATCTTCTGCATTTCAGCAAGTAGCTTTATATCTTCATTGCTAAGATTATTAAATTGTGCATTCTTATAAGTAGCATTATAAACATTGATTCTATAAACAAATCGTTTTCCTTTACTAGCTTTAAGATCCATTTCAATACCATTAGCTTCTGCAAATTTACGAGGTAACTTTGATCTTCTAATAGCATCAATTAGATATATGTAATAGAGATGCTCCTTATCAGTTAATTGAAGATGCCCTATATTATTAAGAGCTTCTTCCATATCAATATTAGAACCATCAGCAGGTAGAGCTAACATTATAGTTCTACGATAAGTTTTTTGTATCTCTGATATTTTATAAGCACGCTCTTGCTTTAATTCAGAAACTTTATCTTTAGCTACAATAACTTCTTCAGCATTTGTACTATTAAGTTGTGGTTGAAGAGCTTTTATAGCTTCAATATATTCAGTTTGAATTTTAGCAATTTGATACCTAATATCATCCTCTGCAGTAGCTGCATTATAAGGAGTATTAAGTTGCATAGTACTAGGTTCTATAAACTTCTTTTTGAAATGTTCAGCTCTAGAACTTTGATAATCTCTAATTAATTTACCTTTTCTATTAAGTAAATTATAATCATCAAAACCTTTAAACATTTCAACTACCTTATTTTGAGTATTATAAGCCCATTCTTCACTAGTAAGAACATGGAACTCATATTGAGCGAGAATTGTATCAACAATTGGAATACCAGATTGAGCAGCAGAATCCATTAATGCTATAGTTCTAGTAAGATCTATATTATCATTAAGCATTTTTCTAATATTCTCTTTAATATCCCATTCAGTTATAGTTCTACCATTATAATCAGTTAAGTCAAATCCTCTCTCAGCAATAGCATCTTGAAGATCTTTAAACTTATTTTTAAAATAAGGATTTTTACTACGTTGGTCAAGCATTACACCAAAATAATTAAGAGCAGCATTATTAACTTCTGTCATAATAGGCATAAAATTACGATACTTACCCTTAAGAAGATTTAAAGAATTATTAAATTTATCAACAGCTTCTTTAACATCCCAACTAGCATTTTCAAATTTAGTTATATCCATTTCTTCAAGTCTATCAATATAATTTTGAGACTTAATAAGACTAGATAATTTATTAATATTAGTAAGCCATTCTTTTCTAGTACGATGCTTACCTCTTTTAAACAAAGAAAGAATATTATCAAGACTTAAATTTGTTTCATTATATACAGTATCAACCATAGTAGCTACTTGGTCTAATACTTCACTATTGTATTTAAGTGTTTCTATATATCTAGAAATCAAATTAGGATCTGTAGTAAGGTTATCTATTTGTTCACCAGCTTTTCTTTCAAGACTTGCTAGATTAGTTGTAATATCACCAAGGATACTCATTTCATCTCGAAGAAGTTTTGTATTACCAATAGCTGTCTTCTCAATTTCAAAAAGTGCATCCATATATGATAATGATTGAACACTTCTACCAGTATTATTATCTTCTAAGAAAGAAGTATCAATGATAGTAGAGAATTTAACATTGCTACGTTTAACAGTATGTACTGTACTATTAATGTTCTTTTTAAGACCTAAATAATCTACAATGACCTGATTGAGACCATCAATATTAATTGCACTAATATTATTCGGATTTAGACTTTCATTTAGCCTTTCTAAGCCTTTAAATATTCCATTTTGTATTGTAAATTGTTTTAATTGTGAAAGTGGCTCTCCGTTAGCTATAAGTGCCAAATTTTTGATTTTACCGCTTGGCAATTGAGGATTAATCTTAGGGTCTGTAAGCTCACTTACTGACAATTCATATACATTAGAGTTATCAATAAGACCTCTATAAGTATGATTACTATCGCCAATATATATAACAGCATCAGCATCTTTTGTAGATTCACTTATAGCTTCGGACACACTATCATTCTTAATTACAGTTGCTGCACTAGTATCATTAGGTTTAATAAATAAACTTAAGAAAGAACCAATTTTTTGATAAATACTTTCTTCTTCAATACCAAACTTAAAATAGTCTACAGCAGTAAACATATATTCAGAAGGTAATGTTTTATTAATAGGATAATATACATAACAATCATTAACCTCAAATCTTTTATAAAGAGTACCTTTATTAACTTCTGAAGCATGAGTTTTACCTAACTCTTTAATTTCAGCAGGTACAAAATTCATATCATCTTTAAGAAAGAAATCGTTAGCATAATTACTATTTTTTACATATTCAATAGGTTCAATTATAATTTGACCTACAGTTTTCCAAATATCTTTAGTATTATATATAGTCGTAATTTTATTAAGTTCAGCTTCTATAAACTTAATTATCTCTTCATCAACCCCTTTGTGCCATTCATGTTTACGACCATACGTTTTATCTTTAGTGATAGCTCTAGAGAGAATATCTCTATTCATATGAATAAAAGAAGGAGTACCGTCTTTTATTCTACTTTTGCCATTTACTTTAGGTTTAGTATAATCATATTCAGGCTTCATCTTTTTGACAAGACGATTATTATTAGAATTAGCTCGAATAAATGCTTCTATAAATTCTAATAAATTATCGTTATCTTCACGCATTAAGATATTATCATCAGTACTTTCAGCTTCATAAAGAGCTTTAGCATAATGTTGTAATCCATCAGCAGAACTACGAAATTCAGAATCACCATTTACTATTCCAATAGAACGCATATATTCAAGCATATCACTATGACTAGTGCTATCAATAGATTCAAAATTAAGTAAATTAAATTGATCACCAAATTTAGTCATATACGAGCTAATAATTTCACCATTAACTCTATATTCACCAAATAAGTCAATAGGTATGTACTTAGATAAGTTACGTCCAAAATCAAATTTATTAACCCAAAAAGCATAACGAACAAGATTTTCACCTAGAATGCGAAGATATTCATCAGTACTATTAATAAGTTGATAAAATGTACTTCTAGTATAATCAAGATCATCACTCTCACTACAATGAATTTTCATGAATCCATTCTTAAGGACATTAGGCATCATTGTAGTAGGATTAAGTAAAGATAAAATATGATTAGGATTTAACTTGTTAGTTGACACAGTTCCTTCAACATCAGTTTCAATCTTAGCTTTACCTTGTAATGTTTTCTTAACCATTGCCAACTGAATAGAAACAGGAAGTTGTTTAAATGCAGCAACTTTAGCTCTATGTTGTTCAATAGGTGTAGAAACAGTAGCATCATAAGGTGTCCAGTTATCTAACGGAATATTAACAAGAGATAAATCAAAATCTCCTTTATATACAATTTCACCATTAACATCTTGAAGACCTATACAACCTAACAACTGCGAACGTTGTATCAATTGTTGCATAGGACTAAGTTTAGCTCCTGTAAAGAAATTTAATCTTCTAGCTTTATCAATAATAGCATAATTAATTATAGCTTCTCTAAGTTCAGGATTATTAACTTGACCTAATCTAGACATTATATAATTAATTTTATCTTTAAACTTAGGTTTTTCACTAAGCATAATATCACCAAACATACGAGTGGATAGCTCATTAGTAGAATAAAGTTGTTCTTGAAGTATAGGATAAGCACTATCTTCAATCTTCCAATTATCATTAACTATTGACGGAAATATAGCTTCAATCATAGAAACTCCATCAATAACAAATGGACATGTAGGTTTGGTTAAAGGTTCATATTGTTCACCAGTTCTATTATATCTATTTTCAAGATACTCATTAAATATATCAATATGTTTATCAAGTACATCACCACGTTTAGTAATATCTGAAACACTGAAATATTCAAATTCTAAATCATTAAGAAACATATCAGGAACACCAGCTCTTTGAGCATTTTCTTTAAGTGTTCTCATATTATATTGCATCATAGCAATATTCTCAAATATCTTATTACTTTCTGTAATCTTAGGACCAGCACCTTTCTTCTCAGTTATAAGACAACCTTGAGCACGTTTCATAGCATTAACAGCTTTGTCACAATACTCATAGTAATCAAGTATCTCTAATTGTCTATTAAGATAATCTAGATACTTAGTAGCATCTGTAATATTATCTTGAAAACCAACTCCTTCTTTAAGATATTTATCAAGTTCATCTACACTTTTAGCTCTTGTTTCAATAGGAGCGTCATATTCATATTTATTTATACCACCTAGAGTATCTTCTGCATATTCAAGTAACTGCATAGCATAAGATATTTGCCTAGGAGTTAAATTAATATTTCTAGTATGAGCTTTAAGAGATTCTTTATATGATTTAAATTCTTCTTTAACATCTGCTACTAGCTTAGAAATAACATTACTACAAGTTTTATTACTTCTATGATTCTTAATATAAGCATCAAAAACCTTTTCATAATCCATACCTTTTTCTTTCATAAGTTCCATAGTAGTACGAAGAGCATCTACAACATAGTTACTACGAACATTATGAAAACTTATATTAGTATAATTGTTAGGATTCGACAAAGATTTAATACCAATATCAGTAACAAGATCAACAATAATTTGTTGATTCTCTATAAGCATAGGATAGATGAATCTATTTACTTCTGATATACTAGCACCATCATGATGAAGATTAACATTCCAACTAACGGGAAATGAAGACATAAGTGCTAAGTCTCCAATAGTATAAGTGTTAGTATTTTCAGCCATATTATATTTAACAGCATCCAATACATTAGACGTAAGCTCTGTTCGTTGTTCAGCTATTGTAAGACCATTTATATCTTTCCAAGTACCTTTATCATTATTGTATAATTGTTTACACCATACAGTAACATATTCCCCATCTACATGAATCTTAAATGCCGAAGAACCATCTTCACGTTTACCAAATATACTATTAAGTGTATCAGTAATAAACTTGACTTTATCTATAGGTTTGCCGTGAGCATCTGTTCCATTAATACCTTTGAAATCACTAAATTTTAATTTAAAAGGTATAGCAAAAGCATCAATGAATTGCATTTGAGTAACACCAGCTATAGATAGTAAGTTATCTGCTGCAATAGATTGACCTTTAAGTACAGAAATGTTATTATTATTATTACGCATTTTCATTTGGTCAACAAGAAAATGCTGATTCATATTTTGATTAGTAAAACCTTTAACTGAATTGATATAGTTAGAAGCATGTTTAACATGATCAAATTCATTAGGTTTTTCTTTATTAAAGAAATTCTTAGGATCACTATGAAGACCTATCCAAACAGCAATAACTGCATTACCTTTAGCTTTAGTATGCAATCTATCAAACTCATTTAAAGAATTATATTTAGGTTTAACACTTTCCTCAACAAAAGCATAATATTTTTCTTTATATTCTTTATCAAGATCTTTTAGAGCTTTATGAATTTCTTTTTTCTTTTGATATAACTCTTTAAGTTTAGTATTATCTATAGCATCACTAAGAACACTTTCAGAAGCATCAGCCATTTTATCAAATACAGCTTCAATCTTAATGTCTATTTGAGCCATTTCTTCATTAGTAGTAGCATCTTTCATAGCAGCTTTAAGAGCAGCTAGCTCTACTTGAAGATTCTCTAAGTTATAATCATTTTTACCTAGAGCTGTATTAATTTCTTTCTTAATATCAGCAAGTTCATTGATTAAACTAATTTTACCTTTACGGATTGTATCTCCTGTTTTAAGGTCATTGTTTAACCAATCTTTAAGCTCTCTTACTTTCTTAGAAAAATATGTATCAGCAATGTGTTCTAAAGATTGTTTATAAGTTAAATCATTCTTAATACTATATTCTACATATTTTCCATCTACTACTTCAAAATCTTTCATAGATAGATATATAGAGTCAATATCAAAGTCCCAACCAGTACGTGTAATAAGATGTTCCGGTAATATAGCTTGACTAGCACCATTATTCAATACTCCTATTACTTTTGCTACAAACATTGACTGATGACCCTCTGTAGGAATACGAATGCCAAACATAGTCTTTAATTCATCAGGAATACTATTTAAATCAAGATAACCATTTTCATCTAATCTAAATCTACTATCCCAATTATTAAGAATCATTTCAGCAGGATGAAATGTAAGTTCATCAATATTACGACCAGTAATATCTTTTACTTCATTACCATCTTTATCAGTATAATATTCTGACTTAAGAGCAAAATCAGCATCAACTTTAACTATAGGATGACCTTCTTTATCACGTTTGATTTCACCATTTTCATCAAGTTCACATCTGTTCTTCCAATAGTCATCTGAAAATTTAACTTGACCCTCATCAATAAGACGATTAATGTTCTCTTGTGTACCTACCATTAACCCTTTCTTACCTATAGTAACACTAGTAGGTCTCATAAAAGTATCAGGTTGAATTGTAACGTGAGCACCTTTTAGTTTAAGATTAGTAACACGTTTGGTAATCTTAGCCAAAAGCACAGATTCAATTCTACGTTTAATAGTAGGATGTGAAAATGGTATAAAAGGTTTACCATCAATAACGACACATGCTTTTAAGAAGTTTCTATCAGTCTCATTAATTTCAAAATAATTACGAAGATCATCGAGAACTTTAGTAATATCTACTTCAACAGCATTGTAGATACCTCCATCAATCTTAACTGATTTAGTTTTGATATTACCATTATCATCAAGAGCTCCCCAATCAGCAAGTAGTTTATTCCGTTCATCAACAGCCATACTACTAAGCATCATTTGATAGTAATCAAAAGCACCACAATCTTTAATAGAACCTTTTTTACCAGTTTTACCTTTAAATTTAGTGCCAGCAATATTATAATCACCATCAAATTGAATCATATCAACAATATGCTTTTCAAGCTGTGTACCAATCTTATTTCTTTCATCTATTAAGTGAGATGGTATCTGTTGTTGTTGATAAAGATGTTGATATTTAAGTGTATGTTTAAACTCTTCAATACCTTTAGGATAATTCTTTAAAATTAATTTACCTGTTTCAGGATCACCTACGATATTAAGTGTAGCTTTAGTTCCATCTTCACTAACTGAAAACAAATTGACAGCAGGAACACCGCCAACTTTATGTCCAGAAGCAAAATTAATAGAACCAATACCTTCTTGATCCATCCATTGACCTAAAGTTTCATACATGGTACCTTTATACATTCCAGGGAATATAACAATCGTACTATTCTTATCTTGATGACTAAAAATAAAATCACCATCATACTTATTTTTAAGAGGTGATTTACCACGTTCATAATAGTAATATTTTAATTGTTCTACTATATACTTATAATCAGCAGCAGTAGGTGTTTGTTTACCCTCAACTAAATCATCAAGATTGTTACCAGATGGGAGATCATATTCAAGATAATCACCCATTGCTTTAAAACGCTTAAGACATTCTTGAGCAGTAATTATATTAAAGGCATCCGTAGTAGTAATTTTACCACCAAATCGTTGAAGCATTGTTTTATAAACTTCCTCTTCAGTAGCATTAGAAAACTTATATTCTTTACCTACTTTACTAGGATCTGTACTAAGTATATCAAACATGTTATCCCTAAGTTTAACATCTTGTACTATAATTTGAGTATAAGTAGATTTGTCTTTTGTAGTAGCTCCTACACGAACAGCTTGTGATGCACGTTTTGCCCAATCAAGAGCACCATTAAATTCATAACTTTTACCCGTGAATATATCTTGTATAGCGACACTAGCTATATAATGATTAAGATCTAAATTAGCTAATACATAAGCCCAATGCTTATCATTTTTATACTCATTATTTTTAGGTAATTGAGAATAATCAGATTTAGCAGGATCAATCTTATAAATACGACCTAACTGATTCTGATAAGTTCTAGTAGCTTGAATATGATCTCTAACAGGCTCTAGATATTTAAAATAATCCCTAACATGATTCTGCATTCTATCACAGAACATCATAAGAAATGCTCTATCTATAATAGCATCGAAACCAATATCAGCAGACCTACGACATAAAGTAAATGCTTCAGGTTTTGGACCATAATCAGATTCTACACCTCCATTTATAGAAACATATGCTTTATTGATGTAGTCTGTTATATCTCTAACTTCAACAGAACCATCTTCATTAGTATATCTAAAATTTAGATTATGAAGTTTAAATATATTACCTGTAGGTTTTCCATCTTTTATAAGTTCACTACCATTCCAAAACATAGGACTTCTAAGTCCATAAGCAGTATCAGGATCAAACTCATGTTTCTTTATATATGCTTCAAGACCTTCTTCATAAGTATTACCATAAATTCTTCTGTCTTCACTTGATAAAGCATCAAATCTTTCTTGTAATATCTCTCTACTAAAAAGAAAATCTTTCTTAATAGAAAGAGTCTTAGTGTTAGGATCATAATCAAAAAGAATATCCATAGCTCTACGCATATCTTGAAATTCACTAAGAAGTGTATCTTTAGCACACTTGTACATATATGAATCTTCAAGACCTAAAGCCATAGCTTCTTCCCAACTTACGAAATCTCCATTATCTTTAAACATCTTCATAGAAAGTTGAGTGTTAAAACCTCTAGTCTCTGTAAGATGATTACCAATATAAAATTCATATATACGTGAGGCATCAGCAGATGGTAAAGAAAATCTACCTTGCATCATGCGAATCATACAATCATTTACCCAAACATAATCGTGCATGTCAACATAAGGTATTCCTTTACCACTGTCTCTATCCACAGTACCATTAAATCTAGCAAATGAAAATTCTTTAACAGCTTTAATATTTACAGGATTATTAGTATCAAGTACACGTCTATCGTCTTTATCGAGAATAGGTTCCCCATTCTCCATAATACAATTAAAGAATCCAAAACCATGTTTAGTATGAAGATTCCAAATAAGAGGATTGTATGCAGTAGAAGAAGATTCAATAAAATCTTTAAACCTTTCAATAAGTAATTCTGTATTAACTTTACCTTGAGGACTTATAATACCTTGAAGTCTACTAGTAATGTCATTATAAAATTCAGGAGTATATTCTTGTTCCCCCTCAACATTAATATAACTTAAATCAATTTTAAATGCAGGATCACAAGCTCCAACAGAAGCAATAGTTGAAATATAACCTTGCATATGATCTACAACAGGTTCAATATCATCTTCATATTCAATACCATCTTTAGTCTTCATAACAGCAGTGTTATTATCACTGATATTAAAGCCCATCATGAATAGATTACGAATTTGACCTATCTGTCTATTCTTAGCTTTCGTAGAAGTTTTATCTGTAACTTTACCTCTACCAAGTTTAAATATATTATCAAGAGTTCTAGCTAAGTGTTTTATATCTTTCTCTATAAGATATACTCTATTATCTTCAGCATAATCACCTAAACTAGACATAGCATATAGATTACTAATACTATCTAGTTCAATATTGTTATTTTGAGATAGATAAGATAATACAGTATTCAGTGACCAATCTATACCAAGAAAGTTAGCTTTAACACATAATAAGTTTATAGCATCAGCTATCTTATTATCAGTTTTAGTTATTTTAGCATCCTCGTAGAAATCTAATGAACTCTTATCAGGAGCATACATAAAAGTATTAGTAAGATTATTACGATATATATTATAAAATTTATTAACAGCAAAAGAAGTTCTATTGGCAGACTTAACAGCATAAGCCATACTAAAATCTTCTTCACCAAAATTAAATTTACTTTGCTCTGTATATGTTACATCAGTCATAGCCATATCAACAGACTTAGTAAACATATTATAGTAATTATTTTTACGTTCTCTATCTTGAAGTGTATCAGTATCATTATCTTTCATTTTGTCGATAAGAGGTTGAAGCTGACCACTATATACATTCTCAGATAGAATCTTAATTTTATTTAGCAGAGAGACTTTATCTGTAGATTCATTACAACATCTAATTAAATCATTCCACAGAACATTAATATCAAGAGGCATCATTAAACCATACTTGTTATAATAAGATGCACTACCTGTAAGTTGATTACCTTTAGGAGTAATAAAGAAATTACCTTCATTATTATAAATCATTTCAGTAAGCTCTTTTTTGAGTCTCATAGAAGCAGTATTCTTTCTATTAACTTTATATTGAAGAGCATTGTTCCAGCTTTTACTAATAAGAAATTCATCATTAGTTACAGCACTTCCATCACCATTAAGTTCTCCTGATAACATAGAATCTTCATTATCAAATTCTGTGATATTAGCACCAAACATAGCACGATAAAAATTCTTAAATGAAGACCAGATATGTTTACTATCATCTTTAGACATATCATCACAAAGACGCATAATCTCATCATATCTAGATTTATACATTTTATATAACTTATCTTCAAGAATATCTTTTTTCTTAGCTCCAGTTTTTATTAATTGTGCTGCACGTTCATTAGCTTTAACGCCATAGCCAACATAACCCAATTCTTTATTATCATTATTAGCATATTGACGAAGAGCAGTAATAATTTGATTCTTAACAGTATTATTTATTTTAGCGTCACGATTATTAAGTTTTTTCAATTGTGGTTCTAGTCTAATAGCTATAGCAGATAGAACTCTATTAATATATGCTTGTTCACTATCATCAATAAAAGGTAATTCGTTATTAATAAGAACTTGTGCCCGTTTTACATCCGCAGGTTTGTGTAAGGCTTCAAATAACGGCTCTCCTTGCTCGTTTAACTCAATGGTGATACTCTCTTTAAGTCTATTTAAATTATTGCCATATATGCTACGATAGATGGCTTTTTGAGCATTTGTGAGGTTATTATTCTGAATAGCTCTCAACAATTGCCAATCACCGTATGCTGACTTAAACTCTGTAGATTTAAGAGCAGCATAATTACTTTTAGCAACTTCACGTGCTTTAACTGAGTCATTAGGATAAGCACTTTTTGCTTGATTCCACAATTGAGTAAAAAGTAGGCTATCCGTAAAGGAATCACCTACTTTAATTTGTGGAATAACATTACAATCTATTCCCATTTTACTTTAGTATTAGTTTAACATATTCTTTGTTCCATTTCGTCAAAGATAATATTTTCATTTGACATATCATTAAGTTTATGCAAATAATTTACGGCATCTTTGACATTATTTTGCTCATTATTCGTTAGAACTTTAGATGCTTTAATATCACCATGATTAGTATCTACAAATAAATCACCGAAATCATCATCGTCTTCATTAGTAGTTTCTTCTTCATTTTCAGATTCATTTGTTTCAGAAGAAGTAGGTTCGACTTCTTCAGCAGTATTAGCTTCTTCAGCAGAATCTCCACTAGATTCACTATTAGTATCGCTCCTGTCCACATTTTCTTCCCTACCGGGGTCTGCTAAGTTCAACGAATCACCAATAGTAAAACTTTTAATATCAATGTCACTAGGTCCATTAGTAAATACTTTATTTATTACATCCATCAAACGTTCTAAAGATGAACCTTTATTTACTTCTGTATTAGCAATATTAAATATTCTAGCAAATATTTTACGAATAACATCTAAAAACTTCTGCCATATTGTAGGAGTTTGCATATTATCAGCATTAACATCTCTTTCACTTACTGATTCAAGAGCATTAAGAATATGATATACTTGAGGTTCAGTGAAAGCGTATGTAAATACTTCTTGTAAAGTTTGTTGACCATTAATAATAACATCTGTACCTTTAGCTCTAGCTTCAAGTAATTCTTGAATATTCGCATTTACTTCATTTACTTCATTAGTAAATATTGTTATAAGTTGGTCTATGACACTAGTTTCGCCAGTATTTAAAGCAGCATTTATAATAGAATCATTATGACTTAGTGGTTCAGTAGCTTTAGCTATACGTTCTTTAGCTGCCTTAATAGATGCAATAAAATCATTAATCCACTTAGTTACTTCTTCATTATGAAATTGTATAAGAGCTTCTTTTTGTTCTCTAATTTCTTTAAGTCTAAGTTCACTTTGAGTAATATTATAATGCTTCATCATGAATACGTGAAGCATCTCATGTAACATAGTCTTAGTCAAATAATTTTTATTAGCTTTTTTAGAAGCAAATACTGGACTATGAAATATATCAATTCTATAAGAATTAAAATTAAATCCTCTAGGAAGTCCATTTGTACCATCTTGAACTTTTCTAGGCTGAGCAGAACCAGTTTCAGTTATTCTATCAGCTTTCATAGTATGAACTATATAAACAGGTTTAACACCCATTTCTTCTTCAAGTATAGCTTCAGCTTCATTAATAGATTCCCAATCCTCTTTATAATCACCTTTCTGAACTTCTTTCATAGCATCTACAGCACTATAAAAAGTTTGATTAGATTGAGCATTAGGATCATCAAATTCTTTAGAAGTTATTGAAAATTTAACAGGATTTGTACCACTAGCACTTACGTTACTTACGTTCATACCTTGTTCATCTCTAATTGCACCTATGTCACTATATATAGCATTAGTACGCATATAGTAATCATATATGTTCTTATAAGATTCACCTGTCACAGGATCTACATAGCCATTATTTCTTTGATCCATATCTTTATTAGGTACATCTTTAGCAACAGCCATACCATTAACCATACCGAATTGTCTAGTTAAATTAGGTATCTGCTGATACAAATAAGAAGTAAGAGCTTTTCTACCAGTTTCATCTTTAGTATAAATGCCGTCTTTAGTATTACCTAATTTATATGTAACAATACCAGTATAACTAGGATTACTTGTAGATCCATTATATAAAGCTACATGGTCTTTATCTTTACCAGTATAAATACGAACAATATGTTCTCCAGATTCAGTAGTTTCACAAGCCATCTTAATATACCGTTCTTTATCAGTACCATAAGTGACTTTAAACATTATAAATACTTTATTACCAGAAGTGTCATTACTTGTTTGAAAATGAATATCATTTTTTTCAACAGAAGAAGATTCTTCACAAATAATAACATTTTGAAGTCTATTAGTTACATTAATTCTACCATCTGAAACATTAATTTCTTCAGTTAATAAATCAAATATCTCAAACATAGCATTAGAGATATATTTATTATACTTAAGAAGTTTTTGAATTCTAGCTTCTCTAGTTTCGTCAGTAATAGAACCCATTATAGTATTAGGTTTAACTGGAAATGTTGTAAATACATTTTTAGTTTGTTGAACAACACAAACCATTTTATTTCGACCTTTAATAAATTGATCACCAGTATGCTTAGTAGCAAATCTATTTAAAGGAGCAACAAAACCTGTTTCAGGATCAAATCCAAAACCATTCTCATCTATTTGAAGTATTGTAGGTTTAAACTGATCTTTACCAAATATATTAACGGGACATAAAGTTTTAACAAGTGATTGTCTATGGTGCATAATTGGAAGACCATCACTAATTTCATTATCTTCTTTTCGAGAGTCTTCATTAATTATAACTTGTCCTGCACCAATACTACTAATAGTCATAACATGATTACCGGTAGCTTTTATATCACCTCTAATACCTTGATTATGTTTAAATACAGAAGCTCGTCTATTAATAGAATTCTCAAAAGTATGTAAAATAGATTCAGCACTTTTATTACCTCTACCCATAGCTTTTGTAAGAACAACTCCTGCAAACATATCTTTACAAAGTTGATACATTTGACCTATAGATAAAGGAAGATTTTCAGATTTTACTTCACCTATTTTTTCAGATTTACCTGCGACAAGTATTGTATCAAGACCACTATCTATAATCTGATTAATTTGTTCTAATTCTAGATTACCATAAATGACTCTTTTAAAGGCTTCAACTAAATCTTTATAAGCAGATTTTTTAATTTGTTCAGAGAATACTTCAACAGCTTTAAGTGCAGCTTCTCTTTCTTTTTCTGAAACATTATTTCTATCTTCAAAAGCTATACCATAATTATAAATAAATGGAAATAGAACATTTTGAAATTCTGCAAATATATTAGCATCATCTTGCGTAAACTTAAATTTACGAACATTGTTTACATTGTTTCTACCTTTAATAACATAAGCTATACCATTCTCTATAGTTTCTAAAGCTGGCATATGACCTATTACATGTTTAGTATTTTTAACTTTGTCTCTATAAACAATATCGTATTCAACTTTGTTAGGATTTTCTTCATTATTTGTTGGAACTAATTCAATTTCGTCACCAACATCAATTTGATGAAGTATATCATATATACCTAAAAAAGGTCTGTTGACAAAATCATCGAATATAATATGAGGTGTATCATTATTATCAAATATTATATCAAGACCAGAATGTGATTTACCAAAAGATATAATAGGATTGTTATTAATAAATCTTATAACATCTGCTTCAGTTTTAAGATCTGTATAATTACCTTCAATATCAAGAATATCATTAAATGTTTTATAAGTCAAATAAGCATTCTTAAAATATTTATCTTTAGTTTGTTTATATTTGTTATTATAAAAATCAACTCTAGAAGCAAGTTGTTCTTTAATATATTTAACTGTAGTAACAAGTGATAAAATTTCATCAGTTATATCACTATAATGATCACCTCTGTGCATACGTAAACCTGTAATCAAGTCATACATATTCATAGAAGTAGATTTAAATCCTCTTTGATCATTAATGAAATTAATAAGATTAAATATTAAACTAAGATTATTAATAAACTCATCAGTCATCATATCTTTAAGCATTGTAGCACTTTGAGATAAAAGTTCATCAAGTCTAGTTTCAGTAGCTTCAGGATTCATAAGAATGTCTCCTAAAATTACTCTAGCCATCTTAGCAGCATTATCATTTGTTTCAAAAGTCTTTAATGTTTCAATAAGACCTTTAATAGATTTAGAATACTTTTTAAGATCTTGTGTATACAATTTAGGTAATTGATTTATAGTATTATAAATACCAGCATAGTCAATATCACCTTTAGGATTCAAAGAACATATATCCGAATCAAGATCAACATTAAATGATTTAGCTAAAGCTTTAGCAGCATTAACTATAATTTGTTGTTTCTCAGTAAGATTATCGTTTAAATAATTTGTAATTAGTTTTTTATAATAATCTTTCTTATGAAAACCAGTTTTAACTAAGATATTACATAAAGCTATTATAGCATTAGCTGTATCATTATCATAATTAGGATTTTCCATTAATGTTAATAGAAAATCAGTAGCATCAGAAGTATTAAAATGTTCCAACTTAAAATTAATAGCAGTTTTACCATCTTCTATATCAAATTCAATATCAGCTACATCTGCTTCTTCAGCTTCATTAGATTCTAAATCATCTTCTGTATTTATAGTAGTCTCAACAGTAGATTTAGTTTCATTAGGCTTAACTTCGTTGTTACTTATTTGTTGTCTTGTGGAACTAATAGTAGCTTTGCTGCCCCCAGTAGAGGAAGAGGTGAGGTCAGGAGCGGAACTCTGCGCTTTCTTTTTAAGAATATAATTAGTAGTAGCATCAGCATCAGAATAAGGAGTTGTAATGAAAGCACTAAAAGCTCTAAGACCTTTAACATAAATCATAGGACCAGTCATACCCTCATCTAAAACCTTTTCTACTTCATAATCAGTTCCATTTATTTCAATATAAGTTTTACCTTTTGTACCTAAAAGTGTTAAGATTTTATCATATTTCTTTTGAATATCTTCTATTTGCTTAAGAAATCTATCTCGTAATTTATTAATAGTATCCGCAGCAACATCATTAATGCCAAAATTATCATCCTTATGTTGAATAGTTCTAGTTTCTTTATCAGCTAATACAGCATTAGCATATATAAGAAATGCTCTAATTTGTTCAGCTATATTACTATAATCTTTAGGATTAAAACTAATAGTTTTTCCATTCTTAAGATCATAAGCTGTTGTCATAAAAGCTAAACCTGTATAATCAGTTAATAACTTTTTGGCAATAGTTATAGAATCATTAACTCTACTAAAATCTAAAGCATTTTCATTATACTCATTAATAGCATCTACATAGTCGGCAAGCCTTGAATAAATACTACGTATAGATTCATTTGTAGCATCCATAGCTTTACCTCTAAGATATGCACTTAATGAAATATCTTTATCTTGAATTTCAGAATATGCTTGATTAAGAAGTTTAACATCTTCGTCGTCTATACTAGGTATTTCTAAATTGTTATCTGTTTTAGATTGTTCAGAAGTATAACCTCTAGCTTCAAGATATTCTTTAGTACGATTCTCAATATCTTGTTTTTGAACAGCTTTAGCTCTAGCTTCTCTTTCACTTTCAGCTTTTTCTTGAGTTTCTAAAAGTTTAAGTTTAGCTTCATAAGCCTTTTTAGCTTCTTCACTAGATTCAAAATCAGATTGATGTTTTTTAAGTTCTTCACTAGTATTATATTTATCAAGTTCTTTTTTTGTATCTTCTGCTACTTCTGTGTCAATAGTACGTCTATAGGCTTCAAGTTCATTTTGAATATCCTTATAAGCATCTTCTGAATTAAGATAATCAAGTTCACTATCTAAAAGAGCCTTTCTAAATCTAAGGTCAGTTTTATAATTATCAGGGTCAAGTTTATTATGTTTGAATATTTCTGACAATTCAGCTTTTTCTTTATCTGTAGCATCTAATTGAGTAATATCTTTAGCTTCCTCGTTTAATCTATCAATAGTTTTATTTATTTCTGTTTTACGTGTATCGATGCTTTTCTTTCTATGTTCAGCATTATTTTTAGCTAACTTTAGCTGTTCTCCAATAGTATCTTTCTCTTCCGGCTTAACTTCATTTAAAGCATCATCTATTTCTTTAATCTTTTTGTCTAACTCATTCTGTTGTTTCTCTAAATATTTAATTTGAAGTTTAGCATTCTCTAATTGAGTTTTATTCTTAGTGTATCTAGTTATTTCAGCTTTCTTATTAGCACGTTCATTTTCATCAGTATATTTACTTTCTAAATAATCGTCTAATATGTTATCTTGTATCTGATAAAACTCTTCTATGTCATCTTGTTCTAATGCACTTAATTCTGCTTCAATTAAAGCCTTATGAGATTCATATACACTTTTACGTCTAGCTATTTCATATAAAATAGATTGAGTGTCTTTATCAACATATTGAGGAACGCTATCATAATTTCTTTCAAATATAGGCTTAATAGTTTCAATCTTATTAAGCATAGACTTGAATATATTAGGATTATTAACAAGATCTCCAGCACTATCTAAAGCCATTTGTTCTTCAGCAGTTATTTGTTGATTAGCTTCTTTTCTACGTTTAATATCAAGAATATGATCCATAGATTCTTGCATATTCTTTAACATCTCAATATAAAAGTCAAGAGATCCGTCAAGAGTATTAGCAGCAACTTGATTAATTATAGATTGCATTTCAGCATTTTTTGCTTCAACTAAATCACCTTTAGCTAAAGCATCTATAATATTATCCATACCAGAACGCATAGCATCAACAGAATGTTCAAGAGCTTTAAGGTAAGCATCTTCTTTTTTAATTTGATTCTTATTTAGCTTACGTTCAAGATAAGGCATAACAGTCTGCATGCCAGCACCACCAAGTAAACCACCAATACCTTCTGTCCAAATATCAGGGTTTCTAAGATATTCATGAAGTCTATCACTAAAACCTGCATAATTCTCTTGTTCACTAAGAAAGCCATATTCTTTTTTAGCAGAATGAGTACCTTCTGACATAGCAATACTCATAGTCATTTCATCTGCCATTTCAGCTAATGCTCCATAACCAAAGCGTCCAGCGTCACCAATAAGATTACGCTTAGCTTCCGCAGGTATTGCATGAAGAGCACGCATAATAGCGTATTTATCACCTTTTCCTAATGCTTTTCTAAGGTTATCTCTAGTAACTTTACTAAGAGTATTTGAAGCACCCATTATACCAGACCATTCAACAATATCGTAAATTATATTACTCATAGAATTCCAATAACCTTTTTCAGCAGCTCGGCTAGCATATTCATGAGCAATCTTATCAATATTATTATTGTCTATTTTAATTTCTTTATTATCTATATTTAAAATATTATTACCATCTTTATCTGATTTAATAAATTTATTATAGTTGTCGTAAAACCATTGTTTTTGTTCTTCATAAACACCATAAGCCTCACGTGAAGAATCAAGAGTTCTACTAATAAAAGCCGACGCATAAATATCATTAAATTTATTAAATTTAGATATAGCTTTAGCCTTTTGCATTTCATTAGCTAGCTTAAATATTTTAGCAGCTTTCTGAGATTTGCTAAGACCATTGATTGCTAATCTACCAGCTTTACCTAGTAACATAGAAGCTCCACGAGCAGGAAGCATAATTCCTAGAGCAGAACCTAAAACACTAGGCGTCATTGTTGCCCAATAACCACCTCCTTGCATACGTTCAAGCATGTTTCCACTTTGAGCTTTTTCTGTCATATAAATAGGAAATGCTTCACGAAATCCTTCATTAATACTATTACCTAATCTTTCTAATTGATTTCTAGTATATGCTTCATTAGTACTAAATAATTTAGGTAATAATCCTATAATAGAACCTAAACCTTCTATAGAACCTCCTAATACTTCACCTACTGTTTGAGCTAAAGCATTACCGATTCTGTCACTTGTTGATTGATTTCTAGCTCTAGATTCAATATATCTATCTACATTATATTTTGTAATAGCTAAAGAATTGTTATTATGTTTTTGTAAATTATTCAATAATTTATTATCAATACCTTTTTCTTGTAGATATGTAGAAACAGGTTTAAAAAAAGTATCTAATACTGGACTTTGAGAACTTGGGTTATCAAGTATATCTGTTAATTTTGAAACATCTATAGGCATAATATTTATCTTTTAGAACCACCTTGTTTAACTATTTGTTTCCATTCATAAGATGGAAGTTCATATTCTTTAAGCATAGAATTTTTATCAGAAGATCCAATAACCATTAATATATCAGTTTGCATTTTTACAGCATCAGAATATTTTTCAGAATCAGCTTTTACCCATTTTTTACCATCAAAAGCATCAACTCTAGCATAATATGTACCATTTAAATTTTTTGTAATAATAACTCTAGCATTATTAGAATAAAATGTTTCTGTTGTAGCACTTGTTATTGGTTGTTTAGTAAATTCCTCTAATGCTTCACCAATTGTATAACATATATTATTATTTATCTTCATACCTCCAAAAGCATCAGAATATTTACGTTCTATAGAATTAGATATATTACCAGTCAATCTAGCAGCAGCACCGAAACCTTCAAGAAGTCTATTATATGTATTTTTTACAGCAGGACTCCAAGAGGATTCTATGTTATTATTATATGCTGTTATAAGCATACTATTAGCCAAACCTTCTATATTAGCTATAGCATCAGGATCAGATGTTGTACAAATAAGATGTTGAGATTGATTACTTTCTCCTTGAATAGGTCTATAAAAATCTAAAATAAATGTTCCATCTTTAGTAACACCTAAATTTACTTCTATATTTGAGTTCGCATAGACAGTTTTATTGTTATTAGATTTATCAATTGAAAAGAAATCTCCAAAATTATCATTAGCGTCATCTATTTGAATATTTGTTATTTTATCCCCTTTACCATTTCTTAGTTCAGCAGCTATAACTTTATAAGTTCCAGGTCTACTAGCTAGAGTTGCTAAAATAGGAGCCGCAGCTTGTGACACTAATGTTTCAGATCCTGAATTAACACTACCTATATAGCTAATGTTTCGAGCATCTTCATATATATTATTTTGAGCTAGAATATTATTTAAATATGAATATTTATTATTTTCTAATTTAGAAAGTATAGTAGTTAAATCCCCATCATATTGATTAATTAAATCACTATCTCCACTTTGGAAATCTTTAGTTATTTGTTCTTTAATATCATCTATAACGTCTTCATATTTAAAATTTGGATTGTTTTTAACATTATCTATTGCTTTATGAACAATTAAAGCAAATCCACTACGTTTATATATTTTAGCCATTTCTCTAGTTTTAGCACTTAAAAACCAATATTCACTAGAACCTAATTCAGAGAACAATGTTGTTTCTAAATTAGAAATAGCTTTAATTTTGTCACCATCAGATAAAGAATTGAATCTATTAGAATAACCTCTAACATAAGCATCACGATTCATTTCCAATTCCTTTTTTCTATTATTTAGATATTCTCGTTCATCATCATCTTTTATAGATTCTAGCATTAAATCTATTAAATTTATTTGATCTTTAGAAGATCTATAATCTTGATCATATAAAGCAGCACTTTCAGCAGTAAGACTACCATTAGTTGTATATAATTGAGCATATTTATTTTTTAGTTTATCTTTATCCTCATTTCGTTTTTTATATGCTTCTTTATTAAAAGTATCTAAATAATGATTCTTAACATCTACGTCTGATTTTTCAAAAGCTAATTGCTTACTATATTCCATTACAGAATTTAATTTATCGTCACCATATAATCTAGTATATAAATTAGTCATTCTAGTATTATATGTATTTTCATCTTCATCGTCATTTTGTGTAAGATTACCATATAATGATTCCATTGATTTAAGTAAACTTGTTGTACCAATAGAAGTTGGATTAGCTAGCATTTGTCTTTTATCTTTATCAGAAGCAGTTTTATATTCATCTGAATTTGTAACTAAAGTTTGTAAAGCTATAGTATTTGAAAATAAAGCAGGTATTAATTCTTTAGTTATAGCCGCTTCTGTAGAAATTCCTTGTCTATGATAATTATCTAGATTTAAAATAGCTTCATGTTGCATAGCAGTTCTAAATCTAGGATCAGCATTAACAATAGCTTGAGCTAATTGCATCATTTTATCTTCTGTAATACCTTCCCAAGTTTGTTTATTTTGACCATAAATATAATATGGCATTTGTTCCATTAGTTTACTTGCAGTATGTTTTACAGATTCATCTACATTAGAATTATTAACAATACCCAATAATTGTTTTTTCATATTCTCACTATAAGAAAATGTAGAACTAGGTTTCATTTCCTTATATACTTTTAATATAGCATCACGATATTCATTCATATCATGACCTTTACCAAGCCTAAATCCAAAACTAGTATAACTTTGTTTAGAACCATTTTTATCAAAAGCTCCTCCCGCTTCATTATATAAACGATCTATATATTGAATATATGCAGCTTTTGTTGAAGCATCTGCGTCACTATTTTTTTCAATATCTTCTAATACTCCATCACGATTAGCTTTTTGTTGGAGCAAATGTTTTACATTTTGATTAGTAGCAAAATCTGTTGCAGCTTTAGATACAGTTTTATCAGCATAAACCCAATGTCCATCTTCTGCGACTTTATTATCTATATCATCTAATATAGTTTGTATTTCAGCAGCTAAACGTTTTGAATCTTCACCTTCATTAGCATTAAGTTGAGCCATTTGAGCAGCTAATTGATTCCTAGCATCAATAGCTTTCATAGCACGTTCTTGCATCTTATCCATACCTTGTACGGCATAGCGTAAACTATTAGATGTTGCTGTATACATATCATCGAGTTCAGCACGAACTACTTTAGGCTTAGAATTAACTCTAAGCATTTCAAATGTTTGATTAATATCTGGCATAATTTTAAGTTTAAGTTATTTAACAACAAAAGCCCCCTGTGTAATACAGGGAGCTATTCTTTAAGCACATTTTTTTACTCTATCACCTTTACGTCTAGGTTTAGTTAGAATATTTGAATTATTCTTACCAAAAGCATCAAATAATGTAGCAATGTCTAATTGTCCAGCACGTTTCATAGCTTCTTCATCATTAAGTAAATGTATGAGATTAGCAGCTCTTTCACGTTTAGTTCTAATATGATCATTTACAGTGAAACCTATATCAGAGAACAATCCGTTAATAGTATTAAGTTTTTGGTTATTACTATCATTAAGCATTGAGAGAGCTTGCATTTGCTGATTAAATTTATCAAGTTTGTTTTGATATTTAATCTCTTTATTTTTAGCTTCAATATCTTTATTAACTTTTCTAGTTTCATTACGAATACCAAGTTCTTGTAATAGTTCATCTTGCTTAAGTTTACCAAGAGCCTTAGCACCATTACTTCTACCTTTTAGAACAAGTTGTCTAGCTATTTGAGCATTTGAAGTATTATCTTTAGCAAATCTCTCGTATGCTTGAACTTGATCTATAATTTCTTTTCTAGCAGCATCTGTATTAACATCCCATTCTTGAGTAAATCTATCAAGTAGCTCACGTTCAGGAATAGCTTTTTCAGAAAGAGCTTTAGCTAACTTTTTAGTAGAACCTGCGGCAAGTAAACCAGTTAGAAGATTACCTCCAGCTTTAATAAGATTACCTTTTTCATCTTGCCAATATTCACTATTAGATATTTTATCTATAGTGTTTTTAAGTCCATTACTCAATGTTTCATTACTTCTTGTTAATGCTTTATTAGTTTTAGTTTTAGCATTATTAAAGAATGTTTTCAATCTATATCCTAATGTACTTTTTTGTAAATCATCATCAATATTCCAATCTGAATCATTTACTCTTGTTAATGGTAATAAATTTGGAGCTTTAAAAGAATTTATATAAGAACTTAAATCATCATCAGATAATAAATAATCTGTTTTTAATATATCATTATAAATTTTATCGTGTGCTTTTTGTGCATTACGACTTTCTAAAGAATTTTTACTACCAGGTTTAAATTTTCTAGTTCTACCACCTAATATCTTAATATCTTCTAATACACTACTTAAATCCATAAGTTTATTAACACGTTCTGTAGTAGGATTTTCAGCATAAGGTATATCGGCATAAGGTGATACTTGAATACTTCCACCATCTATATATCTCTTACGACCACCAAGTCTAAATCCTGCAATAGCTTGTTGAACATGACTAGGAGCTTGAGCAAATGCTCTTTGTTTTTTAGCTTCAGCAGCTTGACCCCAAGCAGATAATCCAATGTTTATAGCACCAGAGATAGCACTAGCCATGCCTGAACTCATACCTTTAGATGAAGCATCTGCTGTATTAGCTAAAGCATTAGGTGTATCAGAAGCTATAACTGAAGTATTTGGATTTTCAGCAGCTAAAATATCAGGAGAAGCTTCATTTAATATTTGCGGACCAGTTTGTAAATCTATAGAGCCACTAGTACCACTTCCTGTATAACCCCAATTAGTAACAGCACCTGCATCACGATATTTACGAACACCACCACCAAATCTTCTTTCAGTTCTAGGCTCACTCATTTCACCAGCTTCAGCTTTCATAGCTTCTTGTTGATTATAAAGAGCATCTAGTTCAGCTTGTGTTTGTTGAATCTGTTGAAGTATTTGCGAATACTTAGCTTGGCTTTTTTCAGCTTCTCTATTGTTAGTATTTCTATCAATAGCATAAGTACTACGTTCAGTAAGTTGAAGAGCTTTACCAAGCATGAGACCAGTAATACCTAATTGTTGTTCAAGATAACCTTTATGTTTCATTAAAGGTTTAGCAGCATCAGCAAATGTTCTATTACCAATCTTCAATGTATCACTGAAAATATAATCAGCATTAGACCCTTGCATAATAGCTTCACCACCTTCAACTTCCGCATTAGGTCCATAAGGAACACCACCTTGTTCATGACTTGGTCCATTAACAACAGCAGCATCAGAAGCCACTTGAAGTATTTGACCACCTCCTGCATAATGTCTAGGACTACCTCCAAGTCTATAAGGTAAACCATTTGCAGGATTAACTTTTTGTTGTGCTTGAGGATTAACTTGTGAAATACCAGGTGTAGAAACAGGTTGAGGATTATCCCCATAAATATCTAGAGGATTTTGATTAATTGTAGTTTGATCTAGTTGAACTTGATCAGTACGAATAGCATCTTGACCTATTTCATAATTATGAGTTTTATCTGCTTCTCTAGCAGCTTTCTCAGCTTTTCTCTTTTTAGCTCTACCAGCAAATATACCACCAAGTACACCAGCTATAGCTCCGATAGCTGTACCAATTACTGGAACAGCTGAACCTAGAGAAGCTCCCACACCTGCCATTGCAGCAATAGAACCTGCCATAGTTCCCGCACTAGCTCCATAACTTCCAGCTTTACTAGCACTAGAACCTACCATTCCTTTACCTGCTCCCCATGAACTACCAGTAACACTATTTACATTGTCCCTAGCACCTCCAATATCATATCTTCTACGACGTGGAGTATTAAATAAACTTCTAGTCATAATAGTTTTAATAATTAAAATATATTTATTATATATATAAGTATATTATATGTATCTCTATATATAATATATATTAATTATATATTTATATATAATTATATATTATATATAGAGATACTATAATCTACTATATTATTATAGACGTGTATCTTTAGTCACAACAACATCAATATCACTAAGTCTAAATTCTAATTGTTGTGCATTATCGTCTTTAGTGTATTCTGTAATAACCTCCTGTGTATCTCTATCAATTTGTTTATTTTCATAAATCATTGTGATATACATAAAAGGATTATGAATCTTAGCAAGTTCATACCAAGGCTTACCTTTAAAACTAGGATTAAGAAGTGTTTCCCATTTAAAAGGAAGCATATTAGGATTCATAAGAAATTCTTTTTTATCAAATTTAACTTCATCTTCAATATTATGCCAAATATATCTACCAGCTTTATATTTAAGATGACCACTATCATACCATTCTTTCTTAACATTAGTATTAAGAAGTTTGGTACTTTGTGTATCTGTATGAATCATTAATTTATCAACACTTTTGTTATAAATATATTGAAGAGTATCTTTATCCTTTTCAATCCAATTACGAACCAGTTGAGTTCTCCATTCAAGATGATTAAGAGCTTTACTAATTAAAGGCTCTTCATTATAAATAAATTGAGCAATACTTGGATAAATAATATCTTCAAAATAAATACATTTATTTTTAGCATCAGTTTTAAAAATCTTATTATCGTGAATATAGAAAAGACCATTACGATTTTCAAAACTTATAATAGGTATATAACTATGGAATGATGACCATAAATTATTCTGCAATGAATAAGAAATAGTAAACTGACCATTAGTAGCATCTTCAACATTAGACGTAAATAAAAGCCGTTTATTATATTCGTCCAAGGTAAGAAAATTTCCTTGATATAAGTAAGGATTGGATGCTATTTTTTGAATATTTTCTTTAAACCAGTCTCGGAAGCCTAAATCAGATAATTCAGTAACATCATTTTCACCTTTAACATGAAATATAGCACATTGTTCATTATCACAAACAAAATAACCGTACCTAGTGATAATAGAAGAGAACCTATTATTACATCCGATCTTACCAGTTTGTTTAAAGATAATCTCTGTAGGCTCACGTTCAAATATATCAGAATTACCAATATAAGTCCCTTCATCACCTTGACCTAAACTATCTTTACTTGTAGTTACATACAAAGTATATAACATTTGAATATATAGAGATTTAGCGTCACTAAGAAGATTTACAATAGAACCTTTAGTAATTGGAATATCTTTATAATTATCAGCTTTATATTTACGCCAACCAATATCATTAGATTCACCGTTATTAACATTAGAACGAACAACACGAGCAGGAAAATCAGTGATATTATTATCATAATCTTTAGATTGAGTTATATCATTAAAACCTTTCCAATTCATTCCTACTTCATACGCAGCTCCATCTTCTGTATGCCAAAAGTTATCAACGGTATAATCTCGATAACCTAGTTCTTGAATAGCTGAATAATCAGAATTTGGACCAAATAAATAATTAGTAACTTTAAGTCCATTTTTATCACGTCTATATCTTTTATTTTTTTCTTTCTTTTTACCATTGGTACCTAACCAATCAGACATGTTATCTATTATAAAATTAACATCAAATTTATTAGCTAAATCATTTTGAATTTTTAATATAGCTGAATTAGAATTAGAACCACCATGTATAGCTAATAAATTAAATCTACTTTTAATAAAATAAGAAACTACAATTCTATGACAATGATAAATACTATTATTGTGATGAGTTTCATCACCTGTATGATTAAATCTCAAACTAGGACATGTACATCTTTGAGTTATTAAACAAGGAAACGTATCTCCTTTCAATATTATATCTTTGCTATTAGTTACGGAATATATAGAAGATGCGGATACTAAATCCATAGCATACATATCTAAATCATTATGTATCTTTGTAGCATCTAATTTATTAACAAGATCAACAACACCTCTGTTATATGTATTAAGTTCATCTGTTAATCTATAAGTATCCTCTCGTATATCTAAAATCCAACTATTATTTTCATCATTTCCAGTACTAGTAGCTTCACGAAAAGATACATCATCTAATTCTTCTTTAGATCCTCTAGTAATATCAGTTTTTATAACATTTTCGTTTTCATCCAAGTAACTAATTTCTATAACAGATTGTTTATAATAATTAGATTCACCATTAGAAATATCATGTGTATATTCTATATATTTATATGTTCTTTTATATTTAATGTTATCATCATTTACATCTATATAATCTTCTGTTTCATCACTTTCTACAACTTTAATCTCTACATTATCCGATGAAACATTTGATTTTTTATTTCTACCATACAAACCTTTTTCTACATAATTATCTGATATTGTGATTTTAAAAGAACTATCACAACCTCCATTTGATACAGCAGAATTATTTATGGGATAATATGATGCTGATAATTGAATAATACCTAAATGTTCATTAGATGCTTTAAGTTCTGATTCACTATAATTATCTTCATAAAATTCAATATTATTAATAGATAATATAGATTGTATTAAATCTCCAGTTTCAATAGGACCATTAATAGTTACACTACCGTCACCTGTTTCAACATTTGTCGTAGTACTATTTATAGTAGCTTTACTATGAGTACTAAGTCTATCCCAGGGACCTAATACATTGCCTGCACCACTTTCACTTTTATTAGATTTTTCATTATTTTGTATAGCTTTTAGTATATTAGCAGCTTTATTTTTAAGTGAACTATCTAAATTATTAGCATAATTTTTATAAGTTGAATCACTAATATCTATAGTTTTTATAACGTCTTTAGGATAACCTACATAATTATTTAAATCATCATAACATACTTTTATTTCTTTATTGTGATACAATGGTTTTATTTTGAAATTAGGTAATTCTGTATTTGTAACAAGATACTCAATAGGATATATTCTAAATCTAGAATTTGATTTAAAAGGTTCTCTATAATTGTTACCTATAACATCACTTATACCTATATCTCTAATAGTAAAACATTGAGAAATCCAATTTGTTATATCTGTAGTAGGTTTAGCATAATGAATAGCATATTGTGAGATTTTATCGAATTGTTTTATAAAAAGTTTTTTATCATCTTCAGATATATCTTTTATACCAATTAGAGCACTATTAGCGTCCCAATTTTTAAGTCTGGCACTAAAAAATCCTAAATTTAAAACATGCTTAGTAGAAGGATCTTTCAATACAAATTCATAAAATGCTTTATTATTTTCATCATAACCAGATATAATAGGATAACTATTAATATATTTACCTTTATTATCAATAAGAGTTAAATAAAAATAATATATTTCATTATCTTTAAAACCTACTTTATTATATAATTTATTATCATCTTTTTTAGTAAGATCTGTTATATTATCAAATACAATATTATTTGATTCATCAGCAGTTTTAATTTCTATAAGATTATTTATAATTGAAGGATGCTCTATTAAAATACGATTTATTTCAGATGTATCATTTACTTTGACACCACCTCTAAGTAAATAACCATTAAAAGAAGTTTGAGAATTATCTTTAATATATGAAATATTTCCTATAATTATATCATCTACAGATATAGATTTTAATTTACTAACAGATGTAACATTATAACTAATTCTAGATTGATTACATTTTATATCATAGGTTTCATATGCTTCTTCAGTACTTTCACCTTTATATATAAAAGCTAATTTAAAAAAACCATTATATATATCTTTAAATTTAACATCAATAGTAAATCCAAATTTTGTAATACCACCTATAGGTATATTTTCTAAATATCTAGGAGTTGCATAATAAACTGGAGATAATAAAGAATAATCACTATAAGATCCGTCATTTAATTTGTAAGCCATTGCTACTTGGTAACCTCCGGCTTTAAGACCGCCATCTGTTAATTTAACATCTATTTCAGGATACTCTATGTCTGGTATTAGATTAATTGTATTAGAATCTATAGTCCATATTTTAGTAGATTTATCATATGTAGCATTATGATTTTTTTCAATACTATCTATATATAAAATTCTAGTTTCATTAGCATTATCATCAGTACCTTCAGTAAATGTTATAACTAAATTTTCATTCTTCAAATAAGAAAATGTACCTTTAATAGGATAATTATCGTTAAAATTAAAATTAGAATGAATAGTTATATTATCATCACTATCAGCGTCTTTTATATTTTTGATATATACTATATAATCATTAGCAAAAAATAAGACAACACTGTTAGGTGTTGCTATATTACCAATACACTTACCATAAGTTTCAGGAAAATTAAATTTCAATTGTTCAAACCCATTTTCATTAATAAGTGTATTACCATCATCATTGTACATTATATTAAGAGCAAATGATTTAGCACCATCACGTACAGCCGCAGGGTTTGCTCCAATGTACATACCATCATTTATTTTCATAACTTAGTTTATATAATGGTTTTTAAGATTAAAGAAGTTAAGAAGAGAACGTGTGCAATCATCACGTTTATCTTTAGTTAGTCTATTGCAAGCATTACGAACTTTAATCTTATTGTTGTCATACATCATTGCAACATTAGTGTAAGGATTGTTTTCTTTTAGATTAAAAGTATGATGCTTATAACCACGTTGTAGCATACGAATCATAACAAAGTTCTTAATAGCTTCTTTAAGAATATCATTATTAGGAATAAGAGGTACATTAATTTTCAATACTGAATCCAGTATAAATGGGAGCTTTGAATATATAAGCCCTAATCTGCCTTTACAGACGTTTAAATTTAAATAGTTCCCATTTATCGAGTAAAGATATTTTGTGTCTCTGTGAAGCTCGGAGAGGTCAAAAACGGCATGTTCTATAGCTAAGTGTCCTACTGGAAATGAAACGGCTAATGGAATGTAGCTTTCATTATCAGCAACAATAGGAGCAGGATTAGTTGTAAACTCTGCTCTATGCTTATCTATTATAACCGTTTTTATATTTTTACAACCATCAGGTATTTCACAACGATATTCATTAAACTCTAGTTCATCAGCAGCATCAACGTAATGAAGCTGTATGTTTAAATCTGATAAACATTGACAAATCCAGGATGGAAGACGTGTAACAAAATCCATAGATTGAACATTATAATCTTCAATCAAATCATGAATTATAACACTACTACTAATTAAGTTTTGGTCGAATGTATTCATTATCTTCTTTATTTGTAAGACGCTCTTTTTTAGTTTTCTTAGGTTTATATCTTGTCATTATATTAGGATCATAACTAATCATGTAATTAAGTTTATCACCTAAAGATATTTCATCACTCTCAATAATATCTTCAACATTAGTACCATACTTATCAATTAACATAGATAGCTTCTTATTATAATCAGCTTTACGAAAATGATAAAATACAAGATGTCTAAAAGCACCACAATTAGAAATAGAACGAATCCATTTAATCTTCCAATTATATGCTTTAGTACTAGTGATAAACCAATTAATACCTTTTGGAGTTTTAGCAGTTTTAGGAGTTAAACCTTGTGCTACAAGTTGTCTATAGTATTTAGCAGAGGCTCGGTAATCAATACCGTCACTATTTACCGTTTGAACAACTTGTAGCTTACCAAGGTTCGTCCCAAGAGAAACAGCATCACCTCGAATAATATACTTAGCTAACTCTTTATTGATACCATGACTAATTGTAGTAAAAATAATATAAGGCATTCTACACAACCAATCATAATATTTAATAATAGCAAGCAATTTAGGAATATGATCAACAGTTAGAAAAAGAAATTGATTTAGATTAATTCTAATAATATCAGAAAGAATCTGGTTGCTACAATCAATTTCTTTTACATAACTAATAGCCTTTCTTCGATTACCAGTTATCAAATCATCAATAATAGATTTAGAAACGTTATTAGCTTCAAGAATGTTTAGATTAGCATATAAAATGTTTGCATGTCTATTACGCTTATCATAAGCATCATGAAGTTTTTTATCAGTTGCAACAAGTGCGTCATAACAACGTTGTACATAATCGGTGTAATACTGTCTCTCTTCCATTTTAGTTTATTCTACTTTATTATGAATAAGACGTTGTGTTCCTTCAGGATCATTAGGAGCATAAGTGGAATCACTAATTATTTTTACTTCATGCTCTGTAGGTTTAATACCAAAATTAACTCTTAGTACTTCATAAACCACTCTTTCTATCATATCAGCAGGTAATGGAAGTTCAACGTCTTGACCATCATCTTCACTATACATTGAAATAACTTCTTCCGGATTCTCTGCTATATAAACAAGTGTAAGATATTTGTAATCACATTCATCAATTACAAAATCTTTTAAGGTATTCTTAATGATAATTTTAAGTTTACCATTAACAATCTGATATGCTCCCCAAACCCCAGTAGGGGAATAGATTGAGGTAAGGAGCGGAGCCATGCTATTATTAGCGTATTTATAATTAATAAAGCTACCATCCGCATGTTGAGTATAAACATGTAGAAAAGGAGCGTCATTAGTTATTCTAACAGGTGTAGGCACTTTATGCTCTGTAGTAAAGACCATATCTCTATTACCTATACCTGCATAAGTGTTCTCTATATCAGTAAGAGGTACTTTAACTAGATGTACATTAAAGCTAACTTTAAAGGCTTCATCTATACCATTTCGTTCAATACTCTGTCTAATGAAAGTAGCAAAGAGAGCTTTACATGCACTCTTTGCTCTTTCTTGAATATTGTGATCACCTGGCTTACCTAAGATATTAGAGATTTTACTTCCTAGTTGATTAAGTGTAGCCATAGTTTATAAAGTACAATAGAAATCTACATCTAAGTAAATATAAGTATCATCATTAAATATTATTCTATATGTAGCATTAGCCGCAATACCTATATTTGTACTACCTTGTTTTGGATAATCAAGAGATGCTTTAAAAGTTTTATAACTTGGATAAACTTGTATTGTTGTAGGAGGAGATCCAGCTTTTAAAGCAACACTTTTTATTTCTTTATCAAATATGAAACTTATATTTAAAGTAACCGGAGTATAATTATATTGGTTAAGTTTAGAAACTTTAAATTGTCCAGATACTACACTTCTATTAGTGTCATTAAGTTTAAAAACACCAACTTCAGTTGAATCAGGAGTTTTAACTTCTACAGTTCTACCACTACCGGAGCCAATAATATTACCGTTTATAGAACCATTATTATAGCTAGTATTATATATACTATATTCTATAGATGATGTAACACTAGAACCATTAGGTGTATTTCCAGGAGTACCTGTAGTTGCTATAATTTGTTTCAATACAGCTGTTGCCGGAGTTGTAGAACTATTTCCGTTTTGTTTAATCGTTAATGTTCTAGGACTACCAACTTTAGGAGCGATTACTTTAAATGTGCCATTTCTAGAATAAGTCGTAGAATTTGTATTACAATCAAGTATTATTTTCTTATCAGTTTTTGTAATACCACAAAAAGATATACTCATAATCACTTCATATTTTTTAATTCAGCGATGTATCTAAACACTCTATTATCTTCTGTTGTAACATCTATATCTATTTTAAAATCATCAGATATATCAAAACTAGTTATAATAGCTGTTAGACTACCACCACCATTATTTATATAAACATCAGCATTATCCTTATTTTCATTTAATTTAAATGATGTAACACCTCCTGTACAAGAAAAACTAAATATAAATTCATAATAGCCTTCAGTATTTTTACATTTATCTAATACAGACCTATTAAAACCATCATATACCATGTGACAAATCAGAGGATCTTCAGGCTTAATAGGATTACTAAGATAACTAGGATTAATATATAAACCTAATTTTCTTACAACTTGTGTCCAATCAATATCTAATAAAATATCATTTTTAAAAACTTTTACATTTTGAAAATCTGAATCTGTATAAGGATATTCTTTTCTACCAATATTATTTGTATTTGTTATATTTAAATTACCTATAGCAAATAAATCATCATATCTATTTTGTATAATATTTGTTATAATTTTTTTACTACCAACAATATTAAAATTACCAACTTTTTGATTATTCGTATCATTAATATTTGTTTTAATTTTTAGTTTATTATTTTGTCTATCTATAGTATAAAAATTAGAACTCATATAATAACCCAATTACTATTAGTAGTTATATCAAGTCTCTTTGTTTCTCCAATAGCTTTAAATAACATACTATTGGTAGAAACACCTAATGTATCCCCTGTAGGAGGATTAGGTTTAGTAACTTGTTCTCTTGTAAAAATAGGAGCGTTCTTTATATTATTAACTCCTCCACTTATGAAATTATCATATCTAGGTCTAACCTTAATGATATTTTTCATATTATATTTAGTCTTTGGAAGACTAGTTCTAGCGTAAATTACACTCATAGTTGTTCTTTTTCAGGTTTGTCAATTATCATATTCATATTGCGACTAATACAATTATGATGTTTCCAAAGATTATTCATAAACTCATGATCGGGTTTAAAATCTTTTTCACATTCAACAGATAAGAAACCAATAGGTACATCAGTTTTAAGATCTTTAATTAGAACACTTATAGCTGAATTACAACCTCTAGATTTAAGATCCGTAACGTAAGCAGTAGAATGATATTTAGTAACTTCTGACATTCTAAATACATAGCTACCACTTCTATATAATCTCAATATAGCATAAGGCATAATAGAAGTCAATACATTTTTATAGGCTTCTTTATATGACCTTTCAATACTAACATCATAATCGTCTGCAATAACCGTAAACTTATCCATGTGAATACCATTGCAAAACTTATCACCATTATGAAAGTAAGCAATGAATACTCCTCTAGCATTTAATTTTTCTCTAATATCAGAAGCTATTTTATCTAACATTAACCAACATTCTGCTTTGTGAGCATAAGTTTTAGTAATAATTTTACTTCTTTTTCTCGATAACTTTTCTTTGACATACACAACACCTATAGAAGAAACTATAACACCTATGAGGTTCAGTACAGCTATTAAAACGTTGTTCATCGCGATATAAGTTTTATAATTCATTTCAGTTGCTTTAGAATATGCTATAAACAAAGAAATCCGGCTACGAGCAGAACCCATAGCCGGACTTGGAAAAATAAAAGTTGTCGAAGTTTAAATTATGGTAACTTCATCGTCATCATAATCATCATCGTCATCTTCATCAATAAAATGATGCCAGTTGATAACAACGTGTTTACGTTTACAATCCATTAACCATCTGTAGAAAGCAATCCCCTCATATCCATCAATATCACTTAACGTAAGATAAGCATAAATAGCAACTTCTCTATCTTCTGTGAATAGCCTACCATAATAGTCAGCATATCCCATATTCATAACAAAAGTAACATCATGCCAATTAGCTTTGCTTATATCTGGAAGATTGTGTTCTTTCCAAATACGTTTAACGTCTTTACAAGTATAATGATGATTAGTTTTATTTCTATTCTCCATCATACTAACGGCGTACTCACAAAGCTCTTTAGTAAAGTGAGGACCAAATTCTTTCTTATATTCTCGACAACCCCTCATTGTTACATCTTCATGTTCAAGCATTGATTTATGCTTCTTGTCTTTCAGTTCCATCATGACTCACAGTATTAAGAGATTTGTCAATTTCATTCTTTAGGTTTTGAAATGCAGTAGCATTAAATTCAAGACCAAAGATATTTACAGAACCTTTAGCATTAGCTTTAGCAATTGCTGAATCAATATAACTATTGATTACTTTAGGTAACTGATCATCAGGAACGAACTTAGACAATTTTCTTAATTGAGGCTCTATGAGATTATCAAGAGTGGGTTCAATTATGAAATCTAATTCATTAAGAAGATTATAAGTAGAAAGATCAATTCCAAGAAATCCACTCATAAACTTACCTATACCACTAAGAGCAGGAATTCTAATACCACCGCCTACAGTCTTTACGATAGGTATTAACCAATTACGAAAACCAATTGCTAAAAGTTCTGCGTTCATAAGCTAAGAGATTTAAGCAGTGGGAGTTGCAGGAGCATTAGGATCCGGAACAGCGGGACCAGCAGTACGAGCTGCTAATTCAACAACCGGACAGATCTGCGTAGCATCAATCTTACGAATGTACTTAACAAAGTTGCATTCAGCATAAGCAGATATAGCATCATCAGCAGTCTTACGACGTTCAGCTTCCAAAGCAATAGCAGACTTCAAAGTAGATTGAGTATCTGCAAACTCACGAGCGACTTCTTTCTTAAAGCATTCAAGAGCAGTTTTCTCAACAGCAGCTTCTTTATCTAAGCGAGCCAGCGTTTCAAAAACAATCTTGTCATTAGCTTGACGAATTTCTCTTTCCTCTTTAACAAGATTAAGAGCTTCTTTGAAAGTAGAAATGCCAATACCATCAGCATAACGCTCTGCTTTCTCTTTACCCAGTTCAGCCATCAAACCTGCAACAATGTTACTTTCCATAACATTACCACAACCATTTGAACGACCACCGAACCAATTAGCAAGATTAAATCCTGCGAACGAAGCAAGTCCAAGAGAACCTGCTACGGTGTTGTAGTTAATCTGTCCCTTAGGAACTTTAACACCGGTTTCAATCTGTTCTACCATAGTTTAATTTGTTTTAGTGTACCTCGACATTGAAGTACATGACAAATATACTATAGTAATAGTGATTATAATAGAATTAGAATCATTAAGACAAGTAGCAAAACCAACACTAAACAAAATGTTTAACGACTTGTTTTGCAGCTAATATAGCGTTAATTTTAGTTGTAACAGATGAAGTACTAATGTAGTTCATAAAAGTAATATAACTAATATGATACACATCATTTATTTTGTGTTTCCAAATCCAGCGATAACTTCTGTCATCATCGAAGTATCTTTTAGCAATATTCTGAATATCTCTAATCAGTAGTAGTTTATTCAGTCTTTTGTAATCAGTAGTAGGAATCATATCGTTTAAGAGCATCATTAGTCTATTTAGATGATATTACACTTATTAACGATTTCCCTAAACGAATGATTCTATTAGCTTATTCTTTATGAGTAAAGCGGTTTTTAAAGGAATTAAGCATAGGTTTTAGAATCAAGTCATAACCAAACGTGCATATCAAAAAAGAGAGTAATACGCCCTCTGTTGAAGCCATGTGGAACTTGATATAAGCACAAGCAGTAATAATACCAACTATAAGGCTGACGATTGATTTAAAATTTCTACTTAATTCTTTTTTAGTGAATCTAGTTATAGTATCATTAATACCATACGTTACTAAACATACAATAGCAATAAATACAACATTAATACTAGACACTAAAGAAATAAACATCGTATCTTCCATAACTTTAATTTTAATACAAAGATAGGCTCTAGCAATATGTTTAGTATCACTAGAGCCTTACTTAATTATTCAATAACCCAATCAGTGTTAGTTGTAATAACAATTTGTTTAGTTTCACCCTCAGCAGCAAATTCCAAAGAAGTAGGACTTACTTCCAAAGTAGCATCGCCAGCAGCCTGCGTAATAGTATATTTAATACCATTTACAGTAATATGACCAGTACGTGCTTCAACAGTATCATTAGCATCGGCGGTAACATCTAACTTAAACGCATAAATATCTGTAGCACCAGGATCACTATCAATAGCTGCACCAGATCCATATTCAACATCATTTACAACAACTTTGCTAAGCGTCAACCAATCTGAAGCATCACTATCTACAGAATAAGTAATAGAAGCTAAGTTGGTAGTACCTATAAATTCTTTAGTTTCACCATCTTTGATAAAAGCTAAAGAAGAGGTGCTAACATCCCAAATATTAGAACCTTGTTGAGATAAATTAACATTTTGATCAAGTTCACCAACTCTAACTGTAATAATATCAGAACGACCATTACGTCCTTTATGTCCTACAGCTGTAACATCTACACTAGCATTACCAGTACCCTCAACTTCAGATAAATTAATCCAAGACGGTTTAGAACGCAAAGCATAAGCAGCACGCATTACAGGAGCTCCTACACTATTAACAAGACCAGTGTCTTCAGTTGCAATTGCTTGATTGTTTTTAACCATACAATTATTAGTTTTATTATTTAGAGGTAAGATAGAAGTTCCGCTCCTGTCCTCTTCATTTTCCCTACTGGGAGGTTGAAGAGTTCCAGTGAGCGTTTAAGATTAACTAACAGTCCATTCAACATTAGAACTTACATTAATATATTGAGTACCACCATTTGCATCAAATATTAATTCTGTTTTATCAAGATTCAAATAAGGAGCTTGTTCAAATGTTGCTGTATAAGTAGCATTACCAGTTACTGTTATTTTTCTAGTAGGATTTGTATTACCATCATTCCATTGTTTAAATGTATATCCTGTATTTGGTGTAGCCACTAATGTTACTTCGCTATTGTAATCATGAGAACCTCCTCCAGAAATAGTACCTCCAGTACCTTGAACATTTGTAGTAATTGTATATTTATTTGGAGTTCTAGTTACTCTTGGAGTTATATGTAAATCACTAGTAACGGTTATTGTTAAATCACCACTTCCTAGTTTAATATTTGCTCCATTTAATGTATTAAACCATTCAACAGAATATGTATAATGAGTAGTATCTTCTTCGTTGAAATAAAGATTTAACCACAAAGATTCACCATCATCTAAAACTCTACCATCATCTACGTATCCTATTGAATATTTTCCGTAAAGAGGTTTATCAAAACTAATATTGTGAATTCTAATAAATCTAGCTTCAATAATAGAACCATTAGTAAAATATTCTATTAAATCGCCAGTCATAACGTAATTGTTATCTACATATTCATTAATTTCATTAAAATTAATACGTTTTAATCTATAACCAGCGTTAGGTGTAGCTGTTAGTATTTGAGATTCACTATATTTTAAATCAAACTCACTTATATTTACAGAACCTCCTTCTATTGGAACTGGTATAAATTTAAAAAGTTTATGAGCTTCTTCTTGCTCACAATTAACAGTAAGAGTAATACCAGGTACTTTAATTGTAAGTAATACATTTCTTAAAGCACCGGTATTCTCTATAGCTGTTATATTAACAATAGCATTTTTTGTTCCTGAAGCAATATCAGATGATAACCAATTTGCTATAGTCATATTTTATTCAATTTCCCAATCAACATTAGAAATAACATCTACTTCTTTTGTACCTCCAGCGGCTTCAAAAGTTATAGTATTATTTGGAATAGGAGAACCATTCATATATAGAAATAAGTAATCATCTAATTCTGTTTCAACTACAATAGTAACATTTTCGTTTACAACAAAATTCGTTAATGCCCAAAGTCCATCTTGAATAGTATTACCTGTTGCTTCGCTATACCAACGTTTAACATCATAGTTAACTTTTTCATTAGTACCATCGATAGTAACAAAGTCTCCATTAAAGACTACAGATATCTCAGTACCTTTAGGAACAACTTTAGTAATTTCAGTAGACATTGCTTCAGTTCCACCCTCAACATCACCATTTACCACAAAACCTACTTTACCATTAGTTGTTTTAACAGTAACTGTCTTATTTGTGTCTTTTTTCTTAAGATTGATAACATATATTGTATTGCCATGAACGGGTCTACCAATCATACTACCATAAGCGACTTCATCCTCTTTACCCTCAACTTGTATAGTAATGTTATCAATTTCGTATTCGTCATCAATTACGTTTACATATAATTCTATTTGAGTTCCATCTTCTACTTTAGAGTTAGTTATAAGACCTGTGGTATAATCAGGAACACCTAATTTAGGAGCTTTATATTCAGCTTTACCAAAAGGATTAACTTGAACACTAACGTCATAAAGAGGAAGTTCGGGTTCCTTAAAGTCAAACATGTAACGATAATTATCATTATTTTCACTAAGAACTATTCTATATTCATAAGGCTCTTCAAGATGTTCATTTTTAACAATTGCATTTGAAGCATTATAAGTTTTGAAACCTTTAAGCTCTAATCCTTCATTAGGAACACCTTTGATAATAATAGCTCTACCAACTTCGTCAACTATCTCAACAGTGCCATCTTTTTCAGCATCATGAAAAGTATCCTCTCCATTATCACGCTTCCAAGAGATATGACCACCGAAGATCTTAGCCCAAATAGTAATATAGTGTTCAGTAATAACTTTAATTACAGTATCTTTAGTAATAGTAAATTCATATTGTTTAGTTTCAGAATTATAAACGATATTAGCATCATCAGATTCAACAGAAACAATTTGATATTTATTATTAGCTTTTATAGGAATTGAAACTTTAGTATTAGCTTGATAACTATCCTCAACTTCATAAGTAATAGCTTTAGGATCATCAGCTTCAACAGATACTGTATAGTAATTAACAGTAGGAACTTGAACAATAGGTTTCTTTTTAAAGATAGCTATAAATTCAAGATCTTCTGTAACAACTTTAGTAAATTGAATAGCGTCACTTACTATATTACCATTTCCATCTTCCCAGCGAATAAACTCATAACCATCAGCAGCTACAGCTGTAAGAGTAGCAAGTTCGTTCTCTTTATACTTCTGTTTGTTACCAAGTATATAACCTCCATTAACTGGAGAACAACTTGTAATCACATTAAAGAGCTTTTCTATTTTCTCGAATACTCCTATAATGTGCATGTTCTTTTTAATAACAAAAGTCCATTGAGGATTAATAGAGAATATCTCATTAGTATGATACTCTTTCCAACCTACGAATTTATAACCAGGCTTAGCTACTGCATCAAGTCTTACGTCTGTATTAGATCTAAACTCATATTCATAGAAGTTACCCTCTTCATGACTAGCTTGACCATAGCAATAGCAATTACCACCCTCAATAGGAGCAGATTCTATTCGTAACTTGTAGTAGTCGTATGTAATACCATTACCCTCAAAGAATTTCTGAATATCCTCTAAATAAGTCCAAGCACCTATATAAGTAGGTTGACAATTACATTTATGTTGTAATTTATCATGAGGATTAGCATAGCTAGCTTCAAGACCTATACGAACAAGTGTATTCTTATCAAGAGATTCAGGACCAACAATAAGTTCTCTATCAAGATCTATAAGTTGTCCACAAGTAGTAAGATTAGTTTCACAACCTCTCTCGTCATACATGTAGTAGCAACCATCAGTTCTATGATAAAAGAATCTGACATTATGCTCACGCTTAGGATATATACCGTTAGCAAGAACTTTATCTAACTTAACGCATTTTATATTACATTCCATAGCAACGAGTTTATATGAAAAAACGTGTGTAAGACTTTTACATCCCACACACGTTCAATGACTAAATTAGTCATTAAGGGTATTAAGTTCTACTCCAATACCATTTGCAGCATTAGCAGCTTCTGCTATAGCTTTGAGTTTTTCAGCAAAAGCATCAACTGATTCAGCGGGCAATATAACGATCTGATATTTACGAGGAGAGTTTCTATCAGCAGCAATTTCAGGGAACTGATTAAATTCAGCAGTAGAAATAACTACATAACCAACTCTATCGTAACCGTTTTTAGCATCACCAAGACCCCATGCTTTACCTTGCCATTCATCACCAGGATTCCAACCCATGTTAATCAGAGAATAACGAAGATCTTCATCACTATCAGCAACACAATCAAGGAAGCCCTGCGGTTTAGTCTTGTCAACTTTAACAATACCGTTGAACTCTTGCTCTTTAACAATACCAAACAGATTAATGCTCAAAGCGGTACCACGAACAGCTTCTATAGTAACATCTACACCTTTAGCACCTTTAGTAACTTTAACAGAGAAAATCTCTTTGTTGTAGGTGGTCAAGAATAAGCCTTTCTTAATCTTCTCTACCAACATATCCACCGTGTCAGTAGCCTTGATCTTAATCGGCAATTGGAACAACTGCGGATTCGGATTTTCAACAAGACCAGCACGATAAGGCTTAGAAGAAGCAACTTCAATACCTCCTACAAATTCAGCATCAGCAGGATAAACAACACCCTGAGCAGGATTCAAAGCCGGATTAGTAATACCAGAGATTATAATTTTAGCTTTAGCATCTTCAACATCATCATACTTACGCACTTCATAGTGCATATTATAAGGATTAATCTCAACACCACGCTGAATAGCTACACTACCATTCTTAGTAGGAATCGTAGATAATACTACAAAAGAACGAGGTTTTTCTTTAGCCTTGATCTCTGTACCATCAGCATAAACCAGACCAATATCACCTGCTTTAAAGCCTTTATCTTTATCGTAGGCATCAACAGTAGCTAGACTAGTTTTTAAATTTTTACCGTAACTTACAACTCTCATATAATTTTATTTTAAAGCATTAGTTTCGTTAAGTGCGACTTGATAACCATCGTCTTTAAGTTTACCAAGTAGCTTTTGAACAGCAACGTTGACTATTTCAGTTTTAAACGGAAGTTCAGCAACTGAATCATCAACAAAGTTAAACAAAGTAGGTTTACGAAGATAATTCATACAGACCTCACGTACAATGAAATTATCAGCCATATCAACGAATAGTCTACCATTTTCAATAGTACATATAGGATGAATATGACGATTCTTAGCATTGTGATAAGTTTGTAGAATATCACGTCTTTGAACGTCAGAAACTAAATCCATACCAACAAAGTTACCACTTCTATCTTCAATTTCAACTCCAGCACTTGTAATAACTTCATATTTCCCCGTATAAACGTCATAGAACGATGTTTTTGTTTCGACCTTACAAGTTATAGGCTCATTGTCTAATTGTGTCTTGTAGGTCAGCTTTGGGGCATCAGTTCGGAAGATAAACGAATGTTGTGCAAACAGATTATTAAAATACTCATACGTTACGTCATAACCGAATCGATGTAGTTTAGTAAGAATAAAGTTAAGAAGCTCAAAGATACCTTGTCTTTCATAAAGTTCAATAGGATATTCAAACTCATACTCATTACTACCAATAGTAAGATTAAAGGTAAACAAAGCACCCTCAGGATCATCTTGCGTTTCAATAGCTTTAAGTATATCAAATATAGGTTTAAGACTTACAATATGAAGTTTATCCGTAACCATTTTTGTAGCTCTATATCTATGAAATTTATCAAAGATAACTCTTGCATCAAAAGAAATACCATGTAGATAATTTGCAGGAATAAATGCAAAGCCTCTGTCCATTTGTTCTTCCATTATATACAGAGGAGCGTTTACACTGCATTTAAGAACCTGCAAATCATCATAGTATCTACCAGTTTCCTCAAAGGCTTTAATCTTCTGTGTAAGTAGCACGTCAACAGCTTCATTCAACGCAATATCAACATATTGAGGACGAATAGATTCTTGCCTATTAGCATTAATTTGTTGAATCTTATCATTAACTGCGATATGCGCTTCTTTACAACTGTTATACATACTCTTTTAATTTGTTAGTTTAAGATAGCCGCTTTATAAGCTGTGAAGAGTTGACTTTTATATTCCTTATTAGCTTCATCTGCTAAGAAAGCAATAACGCCTTCAATTGAAGAACCAAGGACTTTATCAGGATGATTAGTATCAAAGAACTTATCTCCATCCTTAGTAATTACTTGAGCAGCAAGGAGCTTATGAACTTGAGCATAGGCCTTAATCTCAGCTTTACCATAAAGATCTAAGAACTTATCCGGATTACTTTGAGAAAGTTCAGTAATAGCTACTTGCAAATCCGTAGGTTCTTTCTTAATAATAGACAGAACATCGTTAGGATTAGCACAGATCAGAATATCGATAATTCTATCATTATTAGCTTCTGCATATAACGTAGCAAGTTTCTGAACCGTATCGACGGTAGTCTTAGTTTTAGCTTCTTTAATCCTCTTGGCATCTTCTTTACTATGCAGATAGAATCTGATATTAGTAGATTTATCTACATCTTCCGGTTTATTAGCAACAGTAGAAGTATTTAAAGCCAAACGCCAAATAACATAATCAGCAGGATTAATAGGCTTCATATACTGAAACAGAAGCTCTTCATGAACACGTTTGTCACCAAAGAGCATAGCTTCAAATATCTCTTTCTCTAGTTTAGCATGAGCTTGCGTGGTATCAATACCATGTTCTTTAGCCCATTTTAAAATCTCATCTTTCTTAAAAGGATTATCAATATCTAAATCCCAACCAGTTTCAAGTTTAATACCCTCAGCAGGAACTTCTTTAATGATAGTTCTAAGGTATTTAAGAACAGCTTCTTGGAAGTTTGTATCACGACTATCAGGTGAGATACCTAATATTTCGGGCATAATAGAAGCCATTTCAGCATTTCTAGAAGAAAGAATACTAATAGCTTTATTACTCGGACCGAACATCGTATTAAAAGAACCAATAGCTTTTCTATTCACAACTTGAAACATTGTAGGATTCAGCTTCAAAGCAAGCGTAATTTCTCTTGAATATTTCATAGTTTATACTTTATTAAGTTTATACTTTATTGCATGAGTAGAAGCGATTATTCCCAAATCATTTCTGCCCAGAAAGAAGAAGTACCATTCAGCATATTGATACCTTGAGAAGTCATAACTTCATAAGTAGCAATATCTTCACGAGTACTCAAATGTTTCTCATAGGCACCCCAAGCAGCAGGCAGAGGAGTAAGACCTTGATAAACACCGAAGATAGATTCACGACCCTCTTCACAAACCAACTGGATATTACGTTCACCAGTAGTATTGTTTACAGAGTGATCAAGGAATGCCATAGTATAAGAAGTAATAGGATAACCTTTATACATACGACCATTCAGTCTATCCATTTCAGCACGTGAACCCTTGTCGAAAATATCAACAACTTTCACAGATACCGTAGCACCACTAGAGTGTTTGTACTGACCAAAGTAAGCACCATAAGTCAAGATACCACCCTTAGCTTGAATCTCTTCTGAACCAAGTTTATCAAAGTAACCATTGTTAATAGCTTCACGTTTGATACAAGCCTGGAACTCACGAGAACCACCCGTACCAGTATAAAGAACAATTTCTTTACCGGACAACTCAATATCATTACGAACTTCAAAGATACGAGAAAGAATCATATCCAACAGCTCAATAGACATCTGTGAGTACTGAAAGTAGTTACCAGTAGCAATCAGAATATCACGAATACCAGCACCACGGGGAATAGGTTTACCACTATGTTTTTCAGCATTGTGAATAACACCATTAACATCACGGTTATAAGAAGAGAACCACAAGTCTTCCTCCAACAACCTCTTACGACGCAACTCGAATTGTTTCATTTCAAATGGCATCCACAACTTAGTAGTAGAACCATCATCATAATCCAATTCAAATTCAGTAACAATGTTAGCAATATTACCAGTGATAATCTTAGAGAAACGATGGAAACCAAATTGGTTAGTCATTTCACTCCAAGATTCAGCCGTAGAACGAGAACCAGTTGACAATTCACCAGCAATAGTCGGAGCACCCATACCCCAGTACTTACCTTGTTCAAAGTTGGACAAGTCAATGAACTCTTCGGGATCACCAGTAAGGATGATAGCTTCATAAACATAACCACCACTAGCAATCTGTTCACCATCAGTCTGCATACGAATCATGTGACGACCATCAGGAGAAATAGCAGAATACTGATACGGAATCCAGTTATCACGGAACTCAACTTTAAAAGAAGTAAAGTTCTTACCCGGAGTTTGAGTAGGTGTAATTAAACGCACAACAGGAGAGGTAACAGTAGGACGACCCATGATCTTCCATTTATACTGCGTATCTCCAGGATTAATAGGTTTCTTACGAGAAACAGCACCCATACCCTCTGTCAAAGACAACAAAGGAAACTGCGTACTATCTTTACCCCATAAGTAAGTAAGAGATTTATTCAAGTCAACTGCACCAAGAACCTTAAAGTTCAAAAGCATATCAGCATCAGAATAAACCTCTTTAGAATACTGTTTTTGACCAATTTCTCTAAGCATAATTTAAAAAGTTATTTAATTAGAATCAACAATACCACCCGGAACATTCGGACGACGATTAGGATTAACTTTAACAGTAGCACTCGGTTGAGAAACTTTAGGTTTAGGTTTACCTTGACTAGTTATATTCAACCTACGAACAGCCCCAGTTCGTATAGTAGCTTCTGCAAGCTGATTCACATCGGCACCAAGAAAGTTACGAATAGCAATAGCTGCAAACATTCCATCATCAGCGAGCATCTTAAACACATCAGCTTGAGCTTGTGTAAAATATTGCCCATTAGATTCAACAACAGGTTCAGTAATATAACGAACCAATTCTTTACGAGTAAGAATCTCTTCTTTACCATTTACGGTTCTTTTGATACCAGCAGTAGGAATAACCAAACCACCAATAGTCCCTTTATTAACTATTTGATCATAAATAGAACCTTCAATGTTAAGAACTTCTGCTTTGCCATGTTCATCATAACGAACACCGTATGCTCTATCAAGTTTAGCTTCAGCTTCAGCTTCTTCAGCATCCATTCTCTCTTTAGCTGTAGTAATCTCTTGTTTTTGAGCAGCAGCAAGATATTCAAGAGATTCTTTAGCTACATCTTCTAAAACTTTATCAGCTTTAGAAAACTTAACAATACGCTCAATTTGAGCATCAGAAGAACCTTTACGTTTTTCAGCAGAACGAATAATAGCTTCAAGCTGATTTTCACTCTTACCATCAAGAGTCATCGTAATCCAATCAACATGATTAGCAAATCCCTCAAGTGAACCATAAGTTTGCTTATACAAAGCAGCTTGATAAATATCAGGATTCAGTTTGAAGAATTGATTAATAGCTTCATTAGTAGCTTGTGCTCTAGCTAATTCAGCAATATCAGCATCACGTTGAGCAAGACTTTCAACAGTCATTTCATACTGTTTAGGAGTACCATCAGCATTAAGAGGACTTAAACCAGAAATAGCAGCTATATCTTCAACCGTCACTTCTTTAGTTTCATTCTTAGCAAATTCATCAAGTTGAGCTTTGGTATAAACTACTTTACCATCTTTAACTGCATTACCCTCTTCATCAATATCATATTCAACATCTCCCTCATCAGTAGTAATAACAATTTTTTCAGGTTCATCAACTTTAGTTTCTTGACTCTTTTTAGCTTCCTCTTCTGCTTTCTTTTTAGCTTCTTCCTCTTCTTTAGCTTTAGCTTCTGCTTCTTTCTTAGCAGATTCCTCTGCTTCCTTTTTAGCAGCTTCAATAGCAGCAAGCTCTTCAGCTGTCTTTTGTTCTGTAGGAGTGTTGACAGGATCTGTAACACCACCAGGTACATTAGGTTGTGGCATACGTTTTCTTTTAGAATTAAGTTATTAAACGAATTTATTTTATTAGTATTAGAACTATTTGCAGGTACATTTAGAATCATGTTTAGAACTCCTGCAAACTCTTTGCCGTTCTTAAGCCAATAGAGAGCATCTAAGGCTTTGTCCTATTGTGAATGATTAATTACCTTAGACGCTCCAAATATATGGCTTATTTTTGAGATATGAAACTAATTGGACTTCTTTTTTGCATTTATTTTATTCATGCGCTTTTGTTCCTCAAACTTAGCTCTTTCTAAAGCAAGTCTATCAGCATCCATATTCAACTTAGACATTTTAAGATACTCGTCAAGTTTATTAGCATTAGCTTCATCTTCACTAATGTAATCATTACCATTTTTATCAACTTGAAGTTTAGCATCTGTTATAATAATATTCGTAAGGTTTGTATCAGCTGCGATACGCTCTTTAGAATCTCTATCAAGTTGTGCTTGTTCAGCATCGAATCTTTGTTTCTCTGCTTGAGCTTGTGCACGTATTTGTTCTAGTTGTTGTTGCTGTTCACCCTCCATCTGCTTCATTTGCATTTCTAATTCACGTTGTGCCTTAGATGCTTCTTGAATATATTTACGAAGAGAAGGAATATCATGATTACAAACAGCTTCAACAGCTATATCAAAATTACCATTTTGAGAAGCATTAAAAGCAATTTCTTCAAGTTTACGAAGTTGATCATTGAGTTCAGCAGAATTACCTACGAATATACCAATATTAGAACTAACAAAATCAGTACCATTAACTTTAACTTGGTTAATCATTCCAGTATTAGGATCTACATAAGAACCCTCAAAATCATCAATCCAAGCTATCTTAGCTGCATCAAGATTAGCCATCATATCAGCAGCTCTAAATGAATCAAATATCTTAAGCATCCATACAGAACCCATCAGTGCTTGATTAAGACCCATCTCTGTTACAGCTTTACCTGCTCGAGCTTGAATATCACCAGCACGTTGGTCATTCATGTTAGCAAGTTCATAAGCTTCTTGCTTAATAGATTGCTTAACTTGATTAATGGTAGTTAAATAATTAATCATAGCAGTATTGGCAACTTCTCTAAAGTTTTGAAGTGCTACTTGTTGTTTACCAATATCACTATCATCGTATATAAGTGTTGCATCTTTGTTAGCGGTATCAAGTCTCTCCGGCATTGTCATATCTCCAGTATCAGCAAGAATACTTTCAGGTATTAAAAGCCAAGACTTAAACTTACTAACAGTACGTTCTTCAACTAATGTATAAAGACGATACAATGCAAGATAAGGTAATAATCTATAAGGAATCGGCTTAGGATTATTAAGAAGCATTAATCTACTCAAACCATTATAAGGTAGTTTACAATGATTAAGATTATTAATCTCTTCACGTTGAAGTATAATAGGTTGAGCTTTAGTATAAATTCCCCATTCTTCTTCACCAAATCTATATGCTTCCCAACACTGAATAACATTAACGTATTCAATATCTAAATCTCCATATTGAGGTTCTAGCACATAATCATCATTAACAATCTTTTGTTGAGTTTCACCAAACTGATCTATAAAAGTAAGAATCGCTCTACGCATAGGAATCTTAAAAACACAATGATATGCTTTGATAACCCCAGTAGAGGGAAGAGTGTGGTTGCGTGCGGAGCCTAGCCAATCATCGTAACCAACTTCTCTAGATTTAAGCATAAGAGGTGTAGCTTCATAAACTCCATCACGTTCACGACTAGCTATAATCTCTTTAAGATAACCTATATCTTTCTTACTAAGAATCTCTGAATACTCTCCAATAATATCGTTAATGCTTATATTAAACATTCTCATTCCATAGTCATCATCTTCAACAAGCATATTACCGGAATCAATTCGATAATACTCTAGAGGAGATATAACTTCAAAATGAACATCACTATATCTTACATCACGATAAGTATAAACACTTTCTGTAGTAAACCAATAGTAGAATGCTTGAATATATTTTTCATTAGCTTTAATAATAGAGTTAAGAAGATCAAGCCTTTTCTGACATTCAAAAGCAGTTTCATCAATCCATTCTTTAGAGGCTTTTTCTAAGAACTCTTCAGCAGATGGTATCTCTTCACTAGGTTCACCTGTTTGAATACCATTAGCATTCATAATGTTTATAAATTGCTGACGAAGAAGTCCTTCAAGAGCTAAACGTAAATCTTTATTACGCTTAGTTACAACATCTATATCAGCATTATAAACTTGATAATTGTTATAAGTGTTGATAAATTCACCTATATATTTTTCTTTAATAGGTGTAATGAAATCAACATCACGTATCTGACCTGGCAAATCTTCTTTCTTACCATTAACAGAATTATACGTAGACATAACATATTTATATGTAGATTCATCTACGATTCCATTAGCAGCATCAAGAAAAGCTTTTATACTATTTTTATCATTATTTGCTAGAGCAGTACCAATAATCCAATCACACATTGCCTTAGTCCACTTAGCTCCTCTTTTAGTAGCTTCACTAGCAAAGACATCTGGCTTTTCGTGAGGATAATTTCTTTTAGTATCAACCATTTAACGACGATTTAAACGATTAGCAAGTCTATTTTCATTATTAGCATCTTTGCTAACTTCTTTTCTAACTTTAAAAGAATCTGCTAAATAAACATACATAGCAACGATAGAAGAACTAATGTGGTCAAAGTTACCCTCTATAGTGAATCGTTGCATTTCTAGTAGCAACCTTATGGAATACATATACTTTAGTCTTCTTATAGGTTTACCATCTTCACCATAAGAAAGAGCTTCATATATAAAATCTTTAAGCATACGTAAACCATTATACTTTTTATCACCATCACCAATAACTATACCATAATCATTATTGTGAGGTGTAACTATCTTACGACTATTCTCATTAGTTGGGTCTAGCATAAGATACTTACGTAGCTTATATTTAATATAATTAGAAACCGTTTCACCAGTACCAGCTTCCGGACAACATGGAGCATTATAAGTCAAAGACATTGCCATAGCAATCTTATCATTTTGTTCCATTGTATCAAGACGTCCTATATACTCACACACTAGCAACTTTTGATTAGGATAAGGAGTAATAGTATTAGCTCTCATCCATACTTGTGCAGAATAAAGAGAATGTTTATCTGTAACTTCCTTTTCAGCTTTATCTACCTTATAGGCATCCACTGTGACAAAATACAAGTTATCAGGAACTTTACCGGCAACCATAAAAGGTTTATAATACATACGAACACAACCGTGAGTATCATCACGACGGCTATGAGGAACTTGTAAAACAAATTCATGAAATTTATCTTTACCAAATATTTTCTTTTCAATACAAGCAGCTTTAGGTATAAATTCAGCTTTAGCAACACCATCAATATAGTTAAAGTCAAACCAACCGTCTTGATAGAATTGTGTAGCTTTATCATTCATTAGATTAGAAACATGTTCATTTAATTCCGGTGAAGCAAAGAGATTCTCTGTAGTATTGATAAATGCTTCGGCAGGAGTATTTGCACGTTGTGCTTTATAAATAATATGTGTTTCTGAATCATTGTTACTACTATGTGCTTCTTTGTCGTCTTTGTCCCATTTCCAAGCTGATAAGAGCAAGCTATTACCATCTTCAATAAAAGGTTCACAATCCCATATTTGTGGAAAGAAAAAGCCACATACTTCATGACGTTTATTAATATCCCAAACATTTTCAAGACAAAGCATCTTATTCATTTTAGGATTGTAGAAGCATTTAGAGAAAGCAGCCCAGTTAGCACCTTTAGTACCACCAGTACCATAAACACGAATTGTACCTACAGAGACAGCCCCTGATTCAGTATTTGATAAAGTAACATCAAGAGCTTTTTGAAGATTAGGACAATTATGAGCTATTGTAAAATCTTCAAGAAGACATAACTGGTCACTTTCAAGAGTAAAACCATAATATTCACCTTTACCAATATGCTTAACATCAAATCTACATTCTAAAGGATTCTTTTGTAAAGCATCATATTTGATACATTTCTTACGTTCTATTTTAGTAGGTATTTCCCAACAATTACTAAGAATCATTATTCTGTAATATGTAGTACCTTTAATGATTCTTTCATTAATTGTCGTTTTTAAACCACAGCTTCTAGCGATATAAACTATTGCTGAACTTATATAAGGATTCTTTTGTGCTATTTCAAAGTTTCCTTTTCTAGCATCAAAGAAACCATCTGTATCAATAATACCTGCTAAAAACTTTAATCTAGATTCTCTGTCAGTACAAATATAATCTTTAGGAACAAACTTGTTATTAAGAACATTCATTCTAACAAGTTCTTGCCTAAACCAATTTGTTGTTTCACTTTCTAATCTAGTAAATCTATAATCTTTAGCTTTAGAATTTTTATTATCTTTTATAGTAATTCTTAGATTATGTTCTTCGGCATATTTATAGATAGCTTCTATAACTTCTGGATCTTCGTTTGTTATATAAGAATCATCAGATGCACCGTCACCAATCCATAAACCAAATATATAAGGATCTATAAGAATATTCTTATGTTCAAATTCGCTCCCTGTTTTTTCAAGAGCATAATACTCTTTCCAACGAGGATGCTCT